>CAYTNQ010000009.1:0-59767 GCA_964439175.1 uncultured Anaerolineales bacterium
TGGCTGGCGAATGCCGAAAGATGGCGGGTTCTTCTACGACATGTATCAGCATCCGCTGGCGGGTGCGGACAGCATCGCGGATCTCAATGAGTTCCGGTGGCCAGACCCCATTGATCCCCAGCGTTTTGAGGGGATGCGGGAACGGGCCGGAGCGCTGCGTGAACAGGGGAAGGCGGTCATCCTGGCAGCTCACTGTGTCGGCCCCACTGAAATGCACGCCTTCTTGCGAGGATGGCACCAGTACTACCTCGATTTCGCCCTCAACCCGAGACTGGTCGAATATCTGATGGACCAACTCGTGGAGCTCAAGATCGGCTACTGGGAGCGGGCCCTGGCCGAAGTGAATGGGTACGTAGATGTGGTTATGGAAGCAGACGACGTGGCTGGACAGCAACGTATGCTTATCTCCCCTGATACTTTCAGGAATCTGCTCAAACCGCGCTATGCCAGGTTGTTTGGGTTCATCAAGGAGCATACGTCAGCCAAGCTCCTGCTGCACAGTTGCGGCGCAGTGCGCCCGGTGATCGGAGATTTCATTGACTGCGGCGTTGAGATCCTAAACCCGGTTCAGAAAAGCGCGGCTGGTATGGATCTCTTTGAACTTAAGCGTGAGTTTGGTAAAGACCTGGTTTTCTGGGGCGGAGGGGTCGATACCCAACGGGTCTTTGCTACCGGCAGTCCCGAGCAGGTGCGGGAGGACGTGCGAACTAACATCGAAGCTCTGGCGCCTGGTGGCGGCTTTGTATTTGCCACGGTGCACAACACGCAGGCTAACGTCGCGCCGGAGAACTTCGTGGCGATGTGGGAGACATTGCAGGAATTGTGGAATCTGTGAAAAGGCTGGGGCGAGGGCAGATTGTGGGCATCGGGCTGGTGAACCTGTCTACATTCTGTTGGGCTACCAACATCGTCTTGGGGCGTTGGTTAAGAGCGCAGATTGGGCCGCTCACTTTGGCTGCCTTCCGCTTCTTAATCGGCTCAATCCTTTTTGCTGCCCTGATTCAGTGGCAACCGCCGGAGGACCGTCGCCTGGGACCGGATCGCTGGCTGTTGTTGGCCATGGGCCTGAGCGGTGTGGCTCTCTTTGCTCCTATGCAGTACCTGGGACTGCGCTTTACTACGGCCGTCAACGCCACGCTCATCCAGACGCTTGCACCCCTTATCACCGGTCTCTTGGCTGCGCTGCTCATTCGAGAGCCAATGTCCCGGCGGCAGGCTTCCGGCGCTATCATAGGCTTAATCGGCGTGCTCTGCCTGATCTCCGGTGGATCCACTGCGTACTTGCGAGCGTACTCGCGAGGGCTTAACGTCAACCTTGGAGACTTTATCCTGCTGGTGGCTGTTTCATTGTGGAGCCTGTACACGGTGCTGGGCCGCCGCGTTATGCACCATCGCTCACCTGTTTCCGCCTCTGCCTTCTCAGCTTTTCTGGGCACTCCTTTCCTGTGGATCGCCACCGGTTGGGAAGTGCAGACCATCTCGTTCAGTATCACGACGAAGCTTGTCTTGGCCATCCTTTATATTGGGATCGTCCCGACGGTGATTGCTTTTCTCGCGTGGAACTCGGCAGTCCGGCGTCTGGGACCAAGTGGCGTGATGACCTTCTACAATACGCTCCCGTTGTACGGGGTTTTGCTGTCTTACTTGCTCCTGAATGAGGCTATCGGAATACCTCATGTCCTCGGTGGCGCATTGATCATCGGCGGCGGGATATGGGCCGCCGGCGGACGCCCCAGAGCTCGCAAAGTACTTGTCCGCTGATGACTTTGCCTTTTAATCGGCAAATCAGGCGCAAACTGATGGCAAGAGCATCCAGTAACCTCTGGACAAGTGCAAAGTACTTGTCCGCTAATAACTTTGCCTTTTAATCGGCAAATCAGGCGCAAACTGATGGCAAGAGCATCCAGTAACCTCTGGACAAGTGCAAAGTACTTGTCCGCTGATAACTTTGCATTTTAATCGGCAAATCAGGCGCAAACTGATGGCAAGAGCATCAAATTACCTCTGGACAAGTGCAAAGTACTTGTCCGCTAATAACTTTGCATTTTAATCGGCAAATCAGGCGCAAACTAAGGAGAGAATTATGACAGATCCTGTGGTATATCGCTCACATGCACGTATTGAGCGCATCAAGGGCCCATTGCGCCGGGCGTACTTGCCGGCGGCGAAGCAGCCAGTGCTGTTTGGGCTTCACTCTGAGGTTGCTGAGCACTATGACGTGGCTGAGCGAGTGCATGGGTTCCATGCTGAATACTGCCCCCTGGCGCGCAGCATCAGCGGTTGTGTGAACATCACCACCTCTCTAGAGCTGGAGGAACTGGAGGATGATGGACGTTGATTTCGTGGACAAGGTATTCCTCCCTTACGAGAAGAAGTTGCGCGCCCAGGAACGCTTCCGGAGGCTTCTCGGCGTCAGAGAAGTCGATAGACCAACCTACGAGCGCTACATTGTCGGCCCAATAGAGCGCTTCGACCGCCGCAGAAACGCTTTTCTGGCCCTGGAGCCTGATAACCCTTTTGGGGAGGAGTTACGTGAGCACTTCAAGGCTCGCACTGGGTATGACCACTGGTGGACCCCTCTCCCTTATAACGAAATGAACCCGGGGGACCGCATTGGCTTAAGTTTGGCCCAGGCAGCGCGCCGCATCTGCTTTGCCTACGAGCCTGAGACTTTTCCGGTAACGCCCCCTGCAGGCCGGGTGGAGGTGGTCGATCCGGCCTGGATGTCGCGACTGATCAAGAAGGTAGGCCTGTTTCTGGGGGCGGACATGGTGCGGATCACCAAGCTCGACCAGCGCTGGGTCTATAAGAATATCGATATCCCCCACAAGTATGCAATTGTCGTTGTTGTCCACCACGCTCGTAGCCTGAACGACACGGCCCCATCTCAGTTCTCCTGGCTTTCGGCGACTGACACCTATGCGCGCCTCAAGGTCATCACAACTCAGTTAGCCGATTTCATTGCCGGCCTGGGGTATGAAGCTACCTACCGAGAAACGCTCGGTCACAATCCAGAGATCTTGATGGTTCCGATTGCCATTGATGCCGGCGTCGGGGAATTCGCGCGCAACGGTCGGGTGATGTCCCCCGAATATGGAATCAACATGCGCATCAAGCCGATCACTACGGATATGCCGCTGCAGGTTGACAAGCCGATTTCGTTCGGTGCCCACGAATTCTGCATGGCCTGTGAGAACTGCGCTACCTATTGCCCGCCCAGGGCTATCCCCTTCGGTCCGCCGACAGATCAGCCGTTGTCCATACATAACAACCCTGGCTACCGCAAATGGTACGTTGACGCGGAAAAGTGCCTGACCTTCTGGTCCGTGAACAAGAGGAAATGGCTTAGTTGCGGGGGCCGATGCATCTCAGTCTGTCCCTGGAACCACAAGCTCAACCCTTTCCACAATATGGTTCGCTGGGCGGCGATCCACGTTCCCTCGTCGCTCAAGAAGATGCTGGTCGAGATGGATAGAAAGGTGTACCACCGGAGGCGAAGCCTGACCAGAACCCGGCAAGGGCACGCAAGGTCACGACAATGACACTCAGAACTGAAACGAGGGTGACTACTCAGGCTCGCACACCTTTTGGGATAAACCAGATGACATAATGGAGGCAGAACATGAGTAGAGACTATTCGAGTTTTGGCCTGGTCGATCAGATTGCTATCGTGACCGGAGCCTCAGAGGGCATCGGCCGCTCGCTGGCCATCGGCCTGGCCGAAGCTGGGACCCACGTGGCCTTAGTCAGCCGCACCGTGCCCAAGCTGGAGGCCGTAGCCTCGGAGATCGAGGCGCTGGGGCGCAAGGCTCTGGTGGTCCCGACCGATGTGACCGACCTGGCCCAGATTGAGGCCATGGCCAAGAAGGTGCAAGAGACGTTCGGCCGGATCGACATTCTAATCAACGACGCGGCCTGGACGGACACCCGGCCGGCATTTGAGGTCACCGAGGAGGAATGGGACAAAACCCTGGATACCTCGCTAAAGGGGGTGTTCTTCACGTCGCAGATCGTTGGGCGGATCATGGTCGAGCAGGGCCGGGGCAAGATCATCAACGTAGGTTCCACTTTTGGCAGGGTGGCCTTTAGGGGCCGAGCGGTTTATGCGGCCGCCAAGGCGGCCGTTCATCACCTGACCCGGGCCCTGGCTTATGAGTGGGCGCCCCACGGCGTCTACGTCAACGCCATTGCGCCCTGTGCCACGGAGACGCCCACCCGCCGGCCCCTATTTCAAAGGCCGGAGTTCCGGGAATGGTTGACAGGGGAGATGCTTCCCATTGGCCGCTGGGCGCAGCCCGAGGATATGCTGGGCGCAGTCCTGTTCCTGTCCAGCCCGCTATCGGATATGGTGGTAGGTCATGTCCTGATGGTGGACGGCGGATGGACCATCCATTGATCCTGCCCCGCCAGAGGCGAGACTGGACTCAGATGCCGCACCCGAATCCGATGCGCTCTCCCGGTGGTTCGACCATCAGGTGAAGGGCTTCGGTCAACCGGCCGGATAGGTTCCACATGCAGCAGAGAAAGGTCAGCTCGACGATCCGGCGCGTATCAAAGTACTTTTTCAGTTCCTCAAACGCCGCGTTATTGTTGAACGCTCTCTGGGTCGAGACTTCGTTGGCCCACCGGATCACGGCTTTCTCCTTGTCGGAAAAGAGCTCGCTGTCGTTCCAGTCATCGCCCTCCAACAGATCAAGTTGCTCCCAGGTGATGCCCACGGCTCGGGCCAGATCCACATTGTGGCCGGTGCAGTTGATGGAGTGATTCAAGATCGCCGTCTTGACTATAACCAATTGCTGCATCTTGACGAACTCGGGATCGGTGTTCAGGTACGCCATACGCAGATTTGCGTCAAGCAACATCCAGGCTTCCACGATCACTGGGGAATGGCCCAGCATCTGGAAATAGCGTGGCACCGATCCCCATTTCTCCAGCGAACGCCGGTAGTAGGGCTCAAGGGCGTCTTGGATTTCTTCCGGGATGTTAACGGGTTCCACAAATGGTACTCGAGGCGATGGGTTTTCCATCATCTCCAACGTGATGCCCCACCCCTCGGGTAGGCTCGTTGCCCTGTCGATCGCCATAATGCACCTCCGAAGCGTTTTTGTGTTCGTCGGCCCAAGCGCGCAAGTGCCGCGATGCTTGAACAAACGGGCAACATCATACTACCAACGAGCGAATCGGCCAAGTATCCAATCATATTGAAAGGAGTATGCTGCCCTTATGAATAGCGTCTACGCCGGCCGATGGGTACGGATAGACCTGGAGAGTGGGAAGGTCAGTGACATATCAATCACCGATGACGAGGTACAGACGTGGCTTCTGGGTGATGGGATGGCAGCGCACCTATTCCACGAATGGCTAGATCCGTCCCTGGATGCGACTGACCCGGCAAGTCCCCTTCTGGTGTTCAACGGCTTGCTGACAGGGACCTTCGGTCCGGGAGCCGCTCGCATCTCTTGGTGTGGCCGGTCGCCTCTTACGGGTATCTGGGGACAAGCCAATATGGGCGGGCGCTGGGGGGCACAACTGCGATTCTCAGGGTTAGATGGATTGGTCGTTACCGGCCGGGCGACCTCGCCTGTCTTTCTCTGGATCCATGATGGTGAGGTAGAGATCAGGGATGCCGCTCATTTGTGGGGGAGTGATACCTTTGAGACTCACGACAGGCTTCTGGAGGAACTGGACTCAAAGGCTCAAGTGGCCTGCATCGGGCCGGCAGGGGAGAATCAGGTCGGTCTGGCGGGAGTGATGACTGGTGGGCAGTTTGGCAACCGGGCTGCCGCGCGCTCTGGCATGGGGGCGCTGTTAGGATCCAAGCATCTCAAAGCCATTGCCGTGCTGGGTCGTGAAAAGCCGGCTTACGCAGATCGGTCCCTTTTCCATGCCGCCGTACGCGAAGCCAATCCTTTCATCCAGCAAGGCGGCAAGAGCCTTTCGTTGGTAGGCACGGCGGGTGGTATTCCAAAGCTCGAGCATTACGGCGACCTGCCCCTTAAGAACTGGCAAGAGGGTTCCTGGCCCGAAGGGGCCAAGGCTATCTCGGGCCAGGTCATCCACGAGACGATGCGGGTGCGCGATACTTTCTGCTTTGCCTGCCCCCTCGGCTGCGGCAAGACTGTCGCGATCAGGGAGGGACCATACAGCGGGATTCAAGGGGAAGGCCCGGAGTACGAAACGTTGGGGGGCTTCGGCGGGAATCTGCTGATCGACGATCTGCCTGCCCTGGTTGCCATCAACGACCGCTGCAACCGGATGGGCCTGGATACAATCTCTACGTCCGGCGTGGTGGCCTTTGCCACCGAGGCGATGGAGCGAGGCTTGATTCCGCCGGACCCCCGGCCCGCAGGCGCGAGCCACCTGTGCCGCGCCGACAGGTGCAGGCAGGGCGGGCTGGCGGGTGGGCTGCGCTTGCAGTGGGGCGAACCGGAACCGGTATTGGAGGTAGTGAACCAAATCGCTCGCCGCGAGGGCCTGGGAGCGCTCCTGGCGGATGGCGTCCGAACGGCGGCAGCCAGGCTCGGGCCAGAGGCAGAGAGCTTTGCTCATCACGTCAAAGGGCTTGAAATCCCATATCATGACCCACGTGCCTTCGCCGGTCTGGGGCTGAACTACGCGACCGGGAGTCGAGGTTCCTGTCACCTGGAGGGGCCCAGCCACTGGCGTGGACTTGGGGGCCAGTGGCCTGGGTGGGAGGAGGGATCGCATGACCGGTTTGCCTCGGACAGAGAGGCGGCTCGGATGACCATCGCCTTCCAGGACTTTATGGCAGTGTATAACCCACTGGGCCTGTGCAAGTTCATGGTCATGAGTGGCTTCGGCCCGGCGCAGACGGTGGAATTGGTCAACGCAGCAACCGGCTGGGGGTGGGACACTGACGACCTGCTTCGGGTAGGAGAGCGGCTCTTTAACCTCAAGCGGCTGATTAATCTGCGTTTGGGTATCACCCGAGCAGATGACACGCTCCCTCGCCGCTTCCTGACAGAGCCTCGGCCCTCGGGCAAGGCAGCGGGTGTCGTTCCCGACCTGGATCGGATGCTGTCGTACTATTACGAACTGCGCGGGTGGGATACCCAGGGCCGGCCCACAAAGGAAAGACTGGCCCATAGGTCCCCTCCGGGGAAAAGGCTCGGGTTGTCATAGAGTCGATAACCCTTACGAAGGTTAAGAAGGGCAGGCTGGAAAGCCTGCCCCACACCTTCGCAAGGGTCAAGTGGCGACAATTTCAGCTTGACATGCATACCAGGCTGGGTATGACTGTTTTGCTATCGAACACTTTTCAACGTTGGTAGCAGTCGCTACACTTTATGTCATTCTGAGCGACAGCGAAGAATCCCTGGAGCCGTTGTTTAAGCGAGGGGTTGGGTTGGCAAAAGGGAAATTTGGTAACAGGGTTGGACTTTATTCAGCGAACTTAAGGCTTATCGTCGTCTCATAGGGATTCTTCGCTGTCGCTCAGAATGACATGATAGCATAGCGATAATTGGCTTGATAGCCGAGTTTTCCAAAAAGTGTCCGGTAGTGAATATGACTGTATACTAGCGTAAGTTATGTGCAACGAACCGCGAAATCGTTCGAGAACTCGAGTTTTGTAACTTTTCTCTGGAGCAGATTTGCCACATTCACTGGGCTGGAGGGCCTCTGCCGGCGATATCGCGGTATACAACTCACCATAATGCTTCATTCGAGCGTGCCGAACTGCAAACTGGCTGCTCGGCAGATGCAAAATCGCCGGAAGATAGCCCAGTGGGACGGGAAATGGCCTCAGAAAAGTTCGCTTTTTTGAGTTCTTGGACGATTTAGCCACTGGTTGTGCATAATTTACGCTAGATACAAGGATGCAAGCGAGGGCAACCATGTCCAACTTCTCAGGGCGTGTCTTGAGCGTCGATCTTACATCAGGGCAAGTGAAACGCTGGAAAGTGGGTGAAAAGACCGCGACGGCCTACATCGGCGGCAGGGGATTGGGGGCTCGGCTGCTGCTAGACGAATTACCCGCTGACACGGCTCCCTTATCGGCGCAGAACGTGCTGATGTTTGTGACCGGACCTCTCACTGGCACTCCCTTTCCGGGTAGTGGGAAATACGTCGTGATCACCCGGTCGCCGGCTACCGGTGCATTCCTGGACTCCTATTCCAGCGGTTTGCTGGCCCCGGCTCTCCGTTTTGTTGGTATTGATGTCCTTCTCGTCACAGGCAGAGCCCCCCTTCCTTCCTATCTATGGATCAAAGACAACGAGGTAGAAGTGCGATCGGCCGAAGACCTGTGGGGATTGGATGCATTTGAGGCTGAGACACGACTACGGGATCTCCACGGGCACGATGATGTGGGTATTGCTGTCATTGGCCCTGCTGGCGAAAATATGGTCAAGTATGCGACCATTGGCAGCGATTACTACCGCCACGCCGGCCGCGGTGGCTGTGGTGCTGTGATGGGTTCTAAGAACCTGAAAGCCGTAGTCGTACGCGGCACCGGCGGTATACCGCTGGCCGATCCACCGCGCGTCCTGGAACTTCAGGCAGAGCAGGTCAAGCGATTGCCGGATAAGCCTGGGGCTCAGGTTCGCATCAAGTATGGCACCACCTCGACGTTTCCCATTACCAACGCCGCCGGCATGCTTCCAACGAGGAACTTCCAGTTCGGGACTTTTCCCGAAGCTGTTGACAGGCTCGACGCGGAAGGGATTCGGAAGATCACCATCGGCAACGCGGGCTGCTACGGATGCATTGTGCCCTGCGCCCGATTGGCCCGCGTCCGGAAGGGCAAGCAAGAAATCAGCATCGAGGGCCCTGAGTATGAGACGTTGGGAATGCTGGGCTCCAACCTGGGGATCAGTGATCCGGCCTTTGTGGTGGAAGCAAATCTGCTGTGTGATCAATTGGGAATCGACACCATCTCGGCCGGTGTGGTGTTGGGCTTTGCCATGGAATGTGTCGAGCGGGGCCTGTTCCAGAATCCCTCAGTGGCCGATCTGCGTTTTGGCAGCCAAGAGGCGGCTTTGCGCGCGTTGCGGGACATCGCCTACCGGCGCGGCGCCGGCGATCTTATGGCCGAGGGCGTGCGTACTATGGCTCAGGAGATTCGCGGCGGCTCTGAGCGGTTCGCCATGCACGTCAAAGGTCTGGAATTCCCCGCCTACGATCCGCGGGCCGGATTTGGGACCGGCCTGACATATGCCGTGACGGGGCGGGGTGCCTGCCATCGGCGAGCCTGGCCGCCAGCTAGAGAAGTGCTGGGAGGCGTACCACCGTACACCATTGAGGGCAAGGCGGCCATGATCAAGGAGATGTCCGACGAGCGAACGCTCCTCCATTCCTTTCTGGTCTGCGACTACGCCGGTTCGGGTTTGGGCATCCCCTTCAGCGAGTATATTGAGTTCATCGCGGCTGTATCGGGGCATAGGTACACGGAGAATGACCTGCAGGAAGCTGCCGATCGAATCGAAACCACCGTCCGCCTTTTCAATGTGCGCGAGGGCTTGAGTCGTAAAGATGACACTCTGCCGGCCCGAATACTGGAGGAACCCCTTCCCGATGGTCCTGCCAGCGGGCAGTTGTTTGGGCGCGAAGGGCTGGAAACTATGAAAGACGAGTACTATATGTTGCGCGGCTGGGACGAGCAGGGAGTGCCGCTGCCCGGAACCCTGCAACGCTACGGCATTGCGCCCAAGGAGTGGACAGGATGAGCTCGAGGAAACGACCCACGTTGCGCGTCAATTTCAAGGCATGCACAGGCTGCCGAGCCTGCACGATTGCTTGCGCCCTGAGCCACGAACTGCAGGTTGAGATGTACCGGGCCCGTATCCGGGTTCAAAAGAGGATGCCCGAGCTGAAAGTCCCGGTGTTCAAGCCAGTGTTTTGTCGCATGTGCCGGAACGCAAAATGCGTAAGTGCATGTCCCACCGGAGCCCTTTCTGAAAATGGACCCGACGGCCTGGTCATATTGGACGCCGGGTTGTGCGACGGTTGTGGAGAGTGCCAGGAAGTATGTCCCTTTGAGGCCATCTGGATGGATGAGGAAGGCGGGGTCGCAATCAAATGTGATCTATGCGGGGGCGAACCCGTCTGTGTACGGTATTGCGCTCCCCAGGCTCTGATCTTCTCCTGAGCGGAGCGGGATGGCGAGAGGCAATGGCTATCACTGTGAACAGCATGGGAGTTCTGTCTGTGCAAGTCCCAGCAAAGATCGT
Organism: uncultured Anaerolineales bacterium; assembly: GCA_964439175.1. Lineage (GTDB taxonomy): Bacteria > Chloroflexota > Anaerolineae > 4572-78 > NAK82 > CAYTNQ01. Next base: position 10,191 of record CAYTNQ010000009.1, read on the forward strand.
GGTTGAAGCAGGCTCTGCGGGTGGCGTAACATTGCGAAGCCTGATCTTCGATCACCTGGTAAATCACGCAGTGGACCTACCAGGTGTCTTGCTAGACGGTCAGGGACAACTGAGGTCAGGCTATGCCATCCTGGTAGATGGTCGAAACGCACTGCAGCTTGGAGGGCTGGACTGCTTCGTCAAAGATGGAGCAGCCGTCTGGATCACAGCCCTGGTGTCGGGTGGGTGAGGATCTGTCATCCTTGCGAAGGTTCAGACCCTTCACTCCGTGCAGGGCAAGCTCTTCGCAAGGCTAGGTCGCTATTTCCTTCGGAAGAAGACAAGCTCTCCATCTAACTCCTCTCCCTTGAAGGGGGAGGCTGGGAGGGGGTCGCTATCTCCTTCGCAAAAGGTTTGCGTAGCTGACAACGAGGAGGCTCCAAAGATGAATGACGAATGTGGCACAATGATGGTCGACTGGGAGGAGCGTATAGATTTTGCGCGACTGCGGCGTGATAGGGTCAGAAAGGCACAGCAGACGACCGCTAATTCTGAAGCGGACGTGCTTTTTGTCTTTCGCACTGAGGATGCTCGCTATCTCACCGCCTATCGCCATCACCTCGGCCCGGCGGTGGTGATTGGTAATGCCACCGTCGTCCTCACCGCTGAGGATTCGCCGATCCTATTCACCATGGACGAGGAACACTGCAGAGCCCGTATGCCCTGGCTGGAGAAGGATCAGGTTCAACCCAGGGCCAACTTCCGCGAGCCAGCGGGGGTGAAAGAGTTTACGGACAGGGTCCAGGGACTGCTTGGCTCTTTTGAGGGGAAGACAATCGGCGTTGACATCTACTCGCCTGGTATGGCGCAGGCTCTGGCTGCCGCCTTTCCAAACAGCAAGTTCGTAGATGGCTATGAAATTCTGCTGAAGACAAAACAGATCAAGACCGAGGATGAGATCTGCTGCCTCAAGATCGCCAATGCAATGACAGAAGCCGCAATGGATGCCGCACTGCGATTCCTTAAGCCGGGTGTCCGAGAATGTGAGGTGCTGGCTCTTGCTTGGAAGACCATGACTGACCTGGGCAGCGAGTGGACACAATGCGCGAACATTGTGGCCTCTGGGCCGTACACAGCGCCCTATCGTCGTTTCACCTCGGATCGGATCATTCGCCTGGGTGATTTGGTGATTATCGACATCGGTGCCTGCTACAATGGCTACTACGGCGATTTCACTCGTACCTGGATCTGTGGAGATGTCGTTCCCAGCCCTCAGCAAATCGACGTGCATCAGCAGTGTTATGATGCCCTACATCGGGCCGCGGCAGCCTGCGTGCCTGGGAATACCAACGCGCAAGTTGTCGAAGCGGCGGGCGAAGAGTACGTGCTTAGCTCGCTAGGGCACGGGAGCGGCCTGAATCCATGGGAACCGCCTCACTTCAGTGTAACCTCCAAGTCGGATCCCATAGTTCTCCAGGAGAATATGGTGGCCAATCTTGAGCCGTACTATGGGAAGCCTGGGATAGGTGGTATTCGGCTCGAGCATGACCTGGTGATCAGAGCTGAGGGCCCTGAGGTTTATACAACTTATCCCTTTGATGAAAGATTGCTCCGGGACGTTCATCCTTTGGATGCCACCACCGGTCGGGTCATCAAAAGATGAACGCCCTCTTGCCGACCGCTCTTGCATTGGGGCATCGCTTTGCCTCGTTGGACATCGAACGCGCCACCCTGGCCGGCGTAGCTGAGGTCCTGGACGGTAACAATCTGCGGGGCGATCAGTTGGCAGAAGCCCTGCGAACAGCAAGCGTAGTGTTGTTGGGCACACGCGGGAGACTTGACACGGCCGCAATCACGACCCTGTCAAGTTGCCGCGCCATTATTCGCTATGGGATCGGTGTGGACAATATCGCCGTTGATCAGGCAACAGCTCAAGGTATCCCGGTAATCAACGTGCCCGAATACTGTATCAGCGAGGTCTCAGATCACGTTGTTGCCCTAATACTGGCGGCGAACCGGCGCTTGATCTCCAGCTTTCAGGCAGTCCGCAGAGGTAAGTCTAACTCCTCCCCCTTCAAGGGGGAGGCCGGGAGGGGGTCTAACTCCTCCCCCTTCGAGAGGGGAGGCCGGGAGGGGGTCTGACTCCTCCCCCTTCGAGGGGGAGGCTGGGAGAGGGTGGGGCCCGCAGATTATGAAAGGAACAGTGCGGCTGGCAACTCTGACGGTGGGTATCGTCGGTTTTGGTCGCATTGGACAGGAGATCGCGCGTAAACTTTTGCCCCTGGTGGCTCGTATTCTTGTGTACGATCCTATGCTGCCAGACGAAGACGTGCTCCACAAAGGTGCGGTACCTACCGATTTCGACAGCATGCTTGGGGCTAGCGATTTTGTTACCATCAACTGCCCCTTAACTCCGGAAACCCGTCACATGTTCAACACGGAAACCCTGGCCAAGATGAAGCCGACGGCGTGGCTGGTCAACGCTGCCCGTGGCGAAATCATCAAGGAAGATGACTTGATCGCAGCACTAAGGCTGGGGCAGATCCAGGGCGCTGCGTTAGACGTCCTCAGCGACGAGCCACCGCCCGCAGATTCGCCTCTTCTTCAGATGCCCAACGTGATCGTGACACCCCATGTGGCCTGGTATTCAGAGGATGCAGTCCAAGACCTGCAACGGCTTGCCGCCGAGCAAGCCCGTCGCGTGCTCACTGATGAACGGCCTCAATGGGTGGTCAATGCGCACAGTTTGCCTGGCCTTTCCGGCAATGGATAGAGCAGTGATCCATGGGAGGAACAAATGCCGCAGGATACCCAGAACCAGGGGCATCTGAGTCCTTTTAACTTCGATCCCCAGGTGCGCAGCAGCTTCCATTTTCCCGACGAAGTTCGAGTGCACGACGTAACTTTGCGTGATGGGGAACAGACACCGGGCGTGGTCTTCGATCGGGCAAGTCGCCTGCGGATCGCCAACGCACTGGATGCCCTGGGGGTACACCGGATCGAGGCTGGCTTCCCGGCCATTTCAAAAGAAGATCAGGCAGGGGTGGCCGAGGTAGCGAATGCGGGCTTGAGAGCCGAGATTTGGGGCTTTGGCCGGTGCCTGCCTCAGGACGTTGAGCTGAATGCGGCCTGTGGCGTCCAACAGATGACGCTCGAAATCTCAATTAGTGAACTGAAGCTGGCTGCCTATGGTCTAGACCGGAAGCAGGTGCTCAATCGCATGCTCTCTGCCCTGGCCAGGGCGAAAGACCTGGGCATGAAAGTGGCGTTCATGCCCGTCGACCTGACGCGAGCCGAGCTCGATTTCGCCCGGCAGGTCATCACCCAGGCAGTTGAAGAGGGGCATGCTGACAAGATCGTGGTCGTCGATACCATTGGCGTCGCCACACCTGAGGCGATTTTTCACCTGGTCAAGTGGATTCGCGAATGGGTGCCGGTGCCGTTGTCGATCCATTGCCACAATGACTTCGGACTCGGTCTGGCTAACAGCCTGGCTGCATTGAAAGCAGGAGCAACTTGTGTTCATACGAGTGTCAATTGCCTTGGCGAACGTGCCGGAAACGTTGACCTGGCCGAAGTGGTTATGTCTTTGCAGCTCCTGTACGGCGTTGACCTGGGAATTCACACTGAACTTTTGAACGAGACGGCGCGCCTGGTTGAGGCAGTGAGCGGATATCGACTTTCGCTCACCAAGGCCATCGTTGGTGAGAGGATTTTCACCAGGGAGTCTGGAGGTGTCGTCCACCTGTGCCTGCGGCCCAAGTGCAGGCAGCAGTTGCTGACCCTGCCGGCTGCTGTCGAACCCTATGCACCGGAGACTGTGGGACTGGAACGTGAGGTCGTGTTGGGCAAGAAGAGCGGCCGCTTCTCGATTCTGCACATCCTCAACGAGCTCGGCTTGGAGGCTGACGACGAGGAGATTGTGCGTGCGCTGACCGAGGTCAAGCAACGTTCCAACGAATGTCGTTGTCTAATTACGGACGACGAGTTTCGCGAGATACTTGAACACGCGAAAAGAGCAGCGAGTGCCCCATCAAGGTGATCTTGATAGGTCTGATTACCACACTTGAAAGGAGGCCGGAATGGAAAAGCCAAGTGTGGCGATTGTACATCGTGATTGTGTGCCTGGGACCCCGGGCAACTACGACGAAGCGGCGGTCCAGGCTGTCTATGAAATGCTCAAGGAGGCCGTGGATGCCGTCGGAGGGATGCGGTCGGTTGTTGAAGACGGAGACAAGGTTGTCGTCCGTGCCAACTCCTGTTGGGCGGCCAAGCCTGATTCTGGGATTGCTGGCGACCCGCGCCTTGTCGAAGCGCTGATGAAGCTCATCCGCGACGAAACCAATCCAGGCGAATTGGTCGTTGCTGATCGGAGTTCCATTGGCGCTGATACGGCCAAGGCGTTCGAGGTGAACGGAGTGGGGGCGGCTGCCCTGCGCGGCGGGGCGGACCGGATCCTTCCCTTGGAACAAGACGAGCGGGTCCCCGTGCAGGTGCCCAATCCGATGGTGCTTTTCAAGCCCGTTCACCTACCCCGTACCATGCTGGAAGCCGACAAGCTGATCTACGTGCCGAAGATGAAGGTCCACAAGCTCACCAACATCACGCTGGCCATGAAGATGAACCAGGGCAGCCTCGATTGGTATGACGCTATTCGCAACCATGGAGCAGACATGCACGCCAAAATGGTGGATATGCTCAGGGTCATGCGACCGCATTTGTCGATCATCGACGCGCTGTGGCCTATGCAAGGACAGGGACCTGGGTCCCCCTTCCCCGAGGACTTGATCAAGGATTTTAACGTGGTTGTGGCTGGCAAGGACCCGGTAGCGGTGGATACCATCGGTGCGACGATCATGGGTTTCGAGGCCAGGCATGAGGTGGCGATGTTGCGTGGTGCAGAGGTCGCCGGGCTGGGGGTAGCGACTATGGACCAGATTGAAGTGGTGGGCGTCCCAATTGAAAAGGTCCAGCGCCACTTCCGCCGCGGAAACATCAACCTAGTTGGCATCCATCCTAAGGTCGATGTTTATATGGGGCGGGCCTGCGACGGCTGCCTGCACTTCTCCCGAACGGGCCTGGACGTCTACCTGGCGAATCCGAGCCTGATTGAGGACGTGGAAAAGATCACCTTTGTCCTGGGACGGAATGCAGAGGTGCCGGATCACCTGGACCATAATCCACCCAGGTCATACGTTTTTGTGATTGGAGACTGCGCCGAGGAGCACAAGGATCGGGGCATCTTTCTCCCGGGCTGTGCATCCACCAGCATGCACTTCACTCTCTTTCCAGGCAAGACGTCCGAGGAGGTGCTGCAGCGCTACTACGAACTCCAGCCAAAAGTCAACATCGAAGGGTACGCCTTCCCTGACCAGGGCGGATGACACAAAGGGGGCTATTCCGCTCATTTACCGCTTACCTGCTGCGGAACGCTCAGAAGCTGAAGGTAAACGGAATACGCACTACGAACGTATTGCGTGGTCCGTGTTCCGTCAGGCCAGACACTTAGATTAAGAAGGACTTTCCGGGAAAGCTCAGAGTGACATAGGAGGTAGTCTTGAGATCTTTTTCTTACGCAACTCCAAAATCTGTTGAAGAAGCTGTTGCGCTGTTGGCTGAGAACAGCCCCCATGCAAAGCCTCTTGCTGGTGGAACTGACCTGTTGGTTCGTATGAAGCGAAACCTCCTGGCTCCTCGGCTGCTGGTGGATGTATCAGGCATTCCAGAATTGCGAGGCATCGAGTTAACCGAGCAAGGCTTGCGCATTGGCAGCATGTCCACCCATGCGGAGGTTGCCTCATCCTTACTTGTTCTGGAACACGCACCAGCGGTGGCTGCTGCCTCGGCGTCTATTGGGGCGATCCAAACGCGCAACCTGGCAACGATCGGGGGCAATCTGGTATCCTGTGTGCCGTCTCTCGATAGCGCACCGCCATTGCTCGTCTTGGACGCGGTGGTGACGGTAGCAGACCCGGACAGACGATGGCAGATGCCGCTGGAGAAGTTGCTATTCAAACCCCATTGTTCTGCACTGGCGCCCAACCAACTGCTGTTGGACATCGTGATTCCCGCAGAGAACCTGAGAAAAGCTTCTCGCTTTGAGAAGTATGGCAGACGAAAAGCCCTGTCGCTTGCAGTGGTTAATGCCGCGGCCGCGGTTGACCTGGATGCAGCAGGCGAGCGGTTCATTCGCGTGGCCGTCGCCCTCGGCGCCGTGGCTCCGACGACGATCCGCGCTCGCAGAGCTGAGGCCTTTCTCACAGGGAAACGGATCAGTAAGGAGGCCTTGGTCGAAGCTTCTGGAATCGCCGCCCAAGAGACCTCGCCCATCGACGACTTTCGGGCGTCGGCCCAGTACAGGCGAGACTTGGTGGTAGTACTCACCCGCCGTGTACTGGAAGGCGCGATCTCCACCGCACACTCTTCCCCTTTGAAGGGGGAGGCTGGGAGGGGGTCTAACTCCTCCCCCTTGAAGGGGGAGGTTGGGAGGGGGTAAAACCATGTTCGACATTGAAGAGGACGAGCAGATCGAGATTGTGGAAACGCAGAGGCAGGTGGAGTTCTTGGAAGGGCTAGAGGATCCTGAACGGACTCCATCTGTGGGGCGACGGATTCCGCGTCCTGACAGCCTGCCCCAGGTGCTGGGGAAACTGGAGTACATCGGCGACCGTTCATTGCCCGGGATGCTCCACGCCAAAGTACTACGGAGTTGCCATCCGCATGCTCGCGTCGTGAGGGTGGATGTGAGCAAGGCTGAAGCAATGCCGGGGGTCATGGCCACGTTGACAGGCGACGAAATCCCCGTCAACTCGTTCGGTCCAACCTACCAGGATCAACCTGTCCTGGCGGGCGACAAGGTGCGCCACATGGGGGACGGGGTGGCGGCTGTCGCAGCGACGAGCGAACAGGAAGCGTTAGATGCCTTGGAGAAGATCGAAGTCGAGTACGAGGTTCTGCCAGCGGTGTTCGATCCGCTGGAAGCGATGAAACCAGGTGCCCCCAAAATCCACGAACCTCGCGGCAATGTATATGTTCAATGGCGTCTTCAAAAGGGGGACGTCGAGAAGGCGCTTACCGAATCCTATCTGGTGCTCGAAGAGCGTTACACCACCCAGATGGTCGAGCACGCATCACTGGAGCCCCACACGGCGATCGCCGTGTGGGCGCCAGGTAGCCGGCTCACCGTCTGGTCTGCGCTAGGGCGGATCACTCTGGCCCGCGCCGACCTGGCTCGTGTGCTGAACATGCCGATGAACAAGATCCGGGTCGTTTCCACTCAAGTGGGCGGCAACTTTGGCGGTAAGAACGAGATCACGATCGAGCCCATCGTGGCGCTGTTGGCCAAAAAGGCCAAGAGGCCGGTCAAGGGAGTCTACACGCGCAAAGACGAGTTCGTCGCGTCCACTACCCGGCATCCATTTATCATGGATTACGTTACCGGCGTCTCTGACTCGGGGCGGATCCTTGGCCGCAAGGTACGCTTCGTGGCCGATGGTGGGGCCTACTGCTCGTGGAGTGAAACGACGGTTGGCAAGGCAGCTATTATGAGCTGCGGTCCATACCAGATCGAGAACCTGAAGGTGGAAGGGTATGCCGCCTATACCAACAAGACGATGACCGGTGCTATGCGGGGCTTTGGTGTACCTCAGGCCTGTTTTGCTTACGAGTCCCATATGGACACTATTGCTCACCGGCTCGGGATCGATCCATTGAAGATTCGACTGCTGAATGCCTTCGATGAGGGGGCGGTTAGCCCAACAGGACAGGTGCTCCAGAGCGTGGCTGCCAGGGATACACTCATCTCCGCAGCGGAACGGTTTGGTTGGAAGGAGTGGCAACGATGAAAAAGCGTGGACGAGGCATGGCTTGCATGTGGTACCCTGTTGGCTTTACCGTCTCCGCCAATCCAAGCGCAGCCACGGTGAAAGTAAACGAAGACGGAACAGCCCTGGTGGTCAGCGGGACCGTCGAGACAGGCCAGGGTTCCCAGACAGTACTGGCGCAGATCGCAGCCGAAGAGCTGGGAATCGCGCCCAATGACGTGACGATGGTAACCGCAGATACCGACAGCGCGCCGATGGACACTGGCCCCATTGCCAGCCGGACTACCTACGTGACAGGTAATGCCATCCGGATTGCAGCAGCCCAGGCCAGGCAAATCCTGTTTGAAGCAGCCGCTCCTGTTCTTGGCGTTCCGCCAGACCAACTCGAGGCCGGGAACCGCAGGATTCAGGTCAAAGGGTTCACGCAGAAGTATCTGACGATCGGCGATGTGGCCTTCCTCAGCCAGGTTAAGCTGGGGCGGCCGGCCGTCGGGACAGCCTCTTTCAATCCTCCCACAGTTCCCTTGGATCCGGAGACCGGGCAGGGCAAACCGTTCAGTACGTACGTGTACGCCACCCAGATTGCCGAAGTGGAGGTAGACACCGAGACGGGCTGGGTGGACGTGCTGCGTGTCGTGGCAGCCCATGACTGTGGCCGGGTGATCAACCCCATGCTGGTCGAGGGCCAGATTGAGGGAGGTGTGGCGATGGGAATCGGCTACGCGCTATCGGAGGAGATCATTTTTCAGGATGGGGTACAGGTCAATCCAAGCTTTACCGATTATGTATTGCCTACCCCTATGGACGTGCCTCCGATAGACGTGGTGCTGGTGGAGAAGATTGACCCCACTGGACCGTTTGGTGCCAAGGGGGTCGGCGAACCCACGTTGGTACCAACTGCGGCGGCAATACTCAACGCTATTTATGATGCTGTGGGCGTGCGGATTTACTCCCTGCCGGCGACGCCCGAAAAGGTGCTACGGGCATTGTCCGATCCTCCCCCCGTTGGAGACTGCTTAAAAAGTCCGCATCCGGGCTTGTAGTAACCACTTATGAAGATTAAGAAATTAAACGGGTTACCGATGCATGGGCCGCACCGCCGTAGAACAGGCGGTGCTAGGTAGATTTCCTGAGAAAAACCAGCCTAGCACCGGCTCTTCTCCCGCAGGGACCCCCGTGGGGTAGGCCGGTGCGGCTTTTGCCGTGTTACCCAGATAATTTTTGAACCTTCATTAGTAGTTTGATTGCTTTCCGAACATAAAGTGGTTACTACGAACACTTTTTGAGCACTCTCCGCTGGGGGGAGCTAGAGGGGCCAGCTCCGATCCTCCCCCCAGCGGGGGGAGCTAGAGGGGGGAGAGGGCAGCATTGGTTTACTATGAATAGCGCGTGCCTCCCTCATACCAATCGAACGGTTCATCCGAGAGTTTTGCTAAAACGGTCTGAGTTTGAGTGTAAGCCCGGTAGGCTTGCAGCCCGACTTCCCGACCAATACCGCTGTCCTTGAAGCCTCCCCACGGCATCGATGGATCAATGCGGTGGTGATCGTTAATCCAGATGATTCCGGCCTCCAGCGCGTGAGCCACGCGATGCGCCCGGGCCACATCCCGCGTCCAGACGGCTGCCCCAAGACCATATTGATTGTTGTTAGCGATAGCTATGCCTTCATCCTCGCTACTGAACGGGATGATAGTCGTCACCGGGCCAAAAATTTCCTCCTGGGCAATAACCATGTCCGGCTTCACATCGACGAAGATGGTGGGGGCAACGAAGTACCCCTGATCGAAAGGTGATGTCGTAATCGCCTCTCCGCCTGTCAATATCCGAGCGCCTTCATCCGTCCCCTGCTTGACATAGGACAGAACCCGCTCATACTGCCGGCGCGAGGAAACCGGCCCCATTTGGGTTTCGGGTTCGAGGGGATCACCTAAGCGAATGCTCTTAGCTCTCTGAGCGAGCAGGTCAGCAAAGGCGTCGTACACTTTTTCGTGGACAATCAAGCGCGCGCCCTGAATGCAGGTTTGACCGGCCGCGATGTAGGCGGCAAAAGCTGCTCCCGCCACCGCCTGCTCGATGTCTGCATCATCAAAAACGATGATGGGAGCTTTCCCTCCCAGTTCCATCGACACCTGCGCCAGGTGTCCCGCTGCCAGCGACGCCACGATTTTCCCCGTTTCAGTCCCACCGGTCAGGTCCACCTTCTGAATGGAAGGATGCGTCGCGACTCGCTTGCCGGCCGCAGGCCCGAACCCGGGCACCACATTGACGACGCCATCGGGAATGCCAGCCTCCTTGCACAGCTTGGCCAGGTCTATAGTTGTGGTTGGGGTGAATTCAGAAGGTTTGATCACTACGGTGTTTCCTGCCGCCAGGGCGGGCGCAAGTTTTTTGGTGAGGATCAGCAAGGGGTGATTCCAGGGAGTGATCAGGCCCACCACACCCAGAGGTACGTGGCGGGTATAATTTAAATAGGGTCCATCGAAAGGCGTGACCTCACCCTCGGCGACCCGAGATGTCGCGGCGAAATATTCGTAGAAGTCGCTCAAACGTATGACCTGGGCATACATCTCACGGATCGGGCGACCGGTGATCAAGGTCTCCCAACGGGCCAACTCGTCGGCGTTTTCCTTGATCAGTTGGGCCAGGCGGCACAAAAGGTGAAAGCGTTCTGTTGCTGAACTCTTACCCCAGGTGCAGAAAGCTTTCTCGGCAACAGCAACAGCACGATCGACATCTTCTTCCAGACCTTCGGCCACCCGGGCAATGGTATGTTTTGTCGTCGGATTCTCTACGGCGAAGGTGCCGCCTGCAGCAGCAGAAACTTCCTCGCCGTCAATCCACAGACCGTAATCTCGGTATTCACTCATCCTGTAATCTCCCCGTTATTGTCGAAAGTTGTAACTACTCAGCCACCCTTGCGAAGGTTAAGACTAACTTTGCCAACAGGGCAATTTTCGGTAGACCCAGGCATTTTTGCTCTGAAAATCCTCACCAACCCTTCGCAAGGGTTATCTGGCCTGAGTAGTTACTAATGCTCTAAAACACTGCTTATGAATGAGAAGCTTGTACCCAATACCTGCCATTATCAGCCGCAACTCGTAAAGGTAAATCAAAGGCTTGAGAAAGTAAGGCTGAGGTCATCACCTCTGCTTTTGGTCCCGCGGCCACGACTGTCCCGTCACGCAGCAGAAGGACGTGAGAGATGCCTGAAACAATCTCCTCGGGATGATGCGTGATAAAAATTGTGGTAGGAGAACCAACACTTCTTATCATCGCCTCTAGGCTTGATAAGAAACGCTCGCGCGCGCCAAGATCAAGTCCCGCACATGGTTCATCTAACAGCACCAGTTCGTTCTGAGCCATTTTGCTACGCCCGAGCATGCAAGCCTGTCTTTCGCCGGTGGATAGAAGACTAAACGGCTTCATAGCTGATTCGGCATGGCCGAGGGTGGTTAGAATTTGCAAGGCACGTTGACGTTCTTCCTCTGTTACTTCATCCACTAATCTTAGAGACCCAAACAGGCCCGAAAGAACGAGCTCAATCGCCGTTATTTGGGGGACATTTTTTGCAATATGATCGGAGAGTGATTGGCTAACAATGCCGATCTTTTTTCTTTGCTCAGGCAAGTTTATCCGGCCAATCCAACCATCGATCAAAAAAATCTTGCCGCCGCCGAAGGGCAGATAGCCAGAAATGGCCATAATCAAGCTCGTTTTGCCCGCCCCGTTCGTCCCCAAGACAGCCCAATGCTCACCGGATTTGACATGCCAATTGATTCCCTGGAGAATCGTCGTATCTCCTCGCCATAATCGGACATTTTCAAGAATCAGTCGGGATACGTGACTATTTGTATGTAACATCTTGAATTGCCTCTACACCCACTTTCAATTGGTACGCGAACTTTTCCTTCATCTAAATCTCCCGTATGCGGATATAAAGCATAATTATATTCTAAATCCCCAAAGGAATGCAAGCTGGTACATCATTAAGTATCCAACTGGTCCGGCAGATTGAGTGCGTCAGCCAGTGTGCGTAGCTGAGCCACGACTGTGGGAGAGATAGGTATACCCTTAGCTAGCATTTCTCGCTCGCGCCGGTAGGCCATCTCTCCCGGTAGGTGGATCGGTTCCGCGCCCTCCATGGGAGTTGAGTTCCGGATTTCACGGATGTGCAGGTCCATCTCGGCCTTAAAGTCCTCCAGATCACGGAATAGATCAGGCCGCATGGCGAAAAACGCTTGGCCGGTGTTTGTGGGCGTGCGGAAGTCCTTATTGAAGTCAATGACTGTGCTGCCGAAGGCGCTGCTGTTCAGAACGCCGGCCATGGCCCCGATGATGATGTTGAGTCCATATCCCTTGTGGCCACCGATGGGAAGCAGGAAGCCCTCGTGGATGTGCTTGGGGTCAGTAAGGGGTTTCCCCTGGCGATCGATCATCCAGCCCATAGGCAACGTCTCGCCTCTTTGGGCATACACTTTCACCGTCCCGTAGGAGGCTACCGTCGTCGCCATGTCCAGCACAATGGGGGGCTCATTCCCTGTTGGGATGGCAAAGGCGATAGGGTTGGTGCTCAGAAGGAGATCCACCCCACCCCAAGGGGGCATATGATTCGCGTTTCCTACGGCCATATACATACCAATCATATCTTGCCTCAGTGCCATCGCGGCATAAACACCCCCTGCCCCTGCGTGGTTGCTCCTTTGGATGCCGATCCACGCCAGGCCGTTCTCCCGGGCTTTCTGAAGTCCAAGCTCGACGGCAAATGTCACCACCACATGCCCCAAGCCATTTTCCCCGTCCACGAGGGCGCTGACCGGTGTCTCGCGCGTCGCCCGAATGTTCGGTTCCAGGTTATATCCACCCTCCTGGATACGCCGAATGTAAGCGGGAAGGCGGAAGATTCCGTGGCCGTGGCGTCCTTGCAGATCTGCCTCGACCATACGCGTGGCACAGATGCGCGCATGACTTTCCTTGACTCCCTGAGCAACAAAGGCTGCCTGGATGAAATCCCTCAAGCGGCTCACTGGAAATCGTATTTCTTTCATTTTGAGACCCTTTTCATAACCAGACGGCACCGGATTCTGCACCGCTGACCCGCTCTCTGTAGGCGGCCAATATTCCTGATGCAGGGTGAGTTGGCCGGGCGGGAGGGATTACCCGCCGTGTGTTGAGTTCTTCGTCTGGAACGAGAAGTTCGATTCGCTGCTCAGGCACGTTGATCTCGATCAGGTCTCCATCCCTGACATAAGCGAGTAAACCGCCGTCCCAAGCTTCAGGGCAGATGTGACCCACACAGGGACCCCGAGTTGCCCCAGAGAAACGCCCATCGGTGATCATTGCCACTGTAGTATGCAGTTCCATGCCCACCAGCATGGCGGCCGGAATCGAAAGTTCACGCATCCCAGGCCCACCTTTTGGCCCCTCATAGCGAACCACCAGGACTGAGCCAGGTCGCACCTCCCTATCCAGCAGAAACTGGCGCACATCCTCCTCGGAATCGAAGACCACCGCAGGTCCCTTGTGAATCATCATACCCGGCTCGATGCCACTCTTCTTGACCACTGCTCCTTGAGGAGCCAGGTTGCCCCACAGGACGGCGAAGTTGCCGCCGGAGGCCAACGGCTCTGAAGCCGGCCGAATCACGAACCCGTCGGGTGCCGGGGCAGAGGCCAGCCACTTGCCAAGTAGGCCGCCCATCACCACCGGCGTTTCCAGGTTTAGACCGTCGCTGATGGCCTTCATCAGCGCCCGGACGCCACCCACCTGGTGATAGTCGTTGATGTTGTACCAGGATGATGGCTTGAACTTGGCCACTAGCGGGACCGAGGCCTGGATCTGGTGAAAGCGGGCCAGGTCCAAATCCACACCCATAAGGGAGGCAATGGCCATGAGGTGTAGAATCGCGTTGGTTGATCCGCCCGAGGCTGAGATGCACTTTATTCCGTTTTCGAGGCTTGCCTGGTTCAAAATGCTATTCACGGTGCACCCTTTCTGGACCAACGCCACGATCCGTTCACCCACGTCGCGGGCTTGCCTGAGTTTGGCTGCCTCAAACGCCAACATGGTGGAGGAGCCGAAGGGTGCCAGGCCCGTGGCCTCCAAGAAGCAGCCCATCGTATTTGCTGTGCCCATCATTGAGCAAGTACCCGGCGAGGCACAAAAGCACGCTTGCCATTCCAAAAAAGTCTTGGGGTCGATCTCGTCGTTGCGCCGTTTGCCGATCGCCTCTTTGAGGTCAGAGGTCACCACGGTGCGGTCGTCGAGGCGGCAGGGGAGCATAGCTCCTGCCGTGAGGAAAATCGTAGGGAGATTCAGCCGTACGGCAGCCATGACCATACCCGGGATGATCTTGTCGCACGAGGCAAGCATGACCATTCCCTCGAAGCCATGAGCGTGGACCATTGCCTCGATAGAGGCAGCGATCAGGTCTCGGTGGGGCAGGACATAGTGCATGCCCGCTCCCTGGGCCATGCCATCACAGGGAGCAGGCACCATAAATTCGCCCGGCGAACCGCCAGCAGCCCAGATCCCCTCCTTGACCCGCTGGCCCAGTTCCTTGAGCGGCTGGTGACCGGGATTGACGTCGGTCCAGGAATTGACCACGGCAATCTGGGGCTTATCCAGGTCCGCCCGGCGATAGCCAAGGGAATGCATCAACCCACGATAGTATGCCTCGGTGATGTCTTCGGACTTGCCTCGACGCTCGACCATCAGGCCTTCCCTCTCTTCCGGAACTTGACGCCCAGAATCCGTTCAAAGACCTTGATCATCGCTCCTTTGCCTTCGTCTCCCCACCCATCGGCCAGGGCCATCTGGTAGGTCGTGGTAGCGGCGTGGACCAACGGCAGCGGGATCCGCTCGTAGGCGCAGATCTCCGCTGCGCTGATCATATCCTTGTAGGCATGCTTCAGAGGGTAGCCTTCGTCGAAGCACCCTTCCAGGATGTGGGGGCCAAAGAACTCGGCGGCAAAGCTCCGGCCCGTCCCAGTTGTGATTACCTGGAGAGTCTTTTCCGGATCCAGGCCCAGCTTGGCGGCCATAGGCAACACCTCAGCGATAGCCGCGGCGCTGATGTTGAATAGCAATTGATTGGTCAGCTTGGTCAGTTGGCCAGTACCCACCTCACCCATATAGAGCACTTTGTTCCCCATAGCATCCAGGGCAGGCCGCACTTCCTCGAAGAGTGCCTCCTCGCCTCCAAACATGATCGTTAGGGTACCTTCCCTGGCGCGTGCCGCCATGCCCGAAACGGGTGCGTCAGCAAAACGAACGCCCAGTTCTCCGAGTCGTTGGGCAAAGTCCAGCGTTGGCACGTAGCTGGTCGTACCGCAGTCTACCACGACCAGGCCAGGCTCTGCCCCGTGTGCCAGCCCTTCGCCCCCAAAGATAATCTTCTCAACGACCGCAGTATCAGGCAGGCTCAGAAACACCCAGTCCACCTGCCCGGCCATCTCTGCTGGACTGGTCGCTGACTTTGCTCCCTGGTCTCTCATGAAGCGTACCGTCTCAGGAACGACGTCAAAGACAGTCAGGTCGAAACCGGCCTTCAAGATATTGAGGGCCATCCATTTGCCCATCTGACCCAAGCCAACAAAGCCAACTTTCTGCTCCATTGGATTCTCTCTTGGTACCCCCAGGGGATGTCCTGACAATAAGGGCAGGATCGATCTCTTATGACATCGAGCTACCACCGAGACCGAAAATGCGAATAGCATTCTCACTGCTGATCGCCTCCATCGTCTGGTCATCAAGATCCAGGGCCGAGAGGTGCTGTGCGAAGTGGACATCCGCCATATCAAAGGGAATATCCGTTCCGAGGAGCACATGGTTCGCGCCGACCAGCTCGATCAGAAACTTG
Organism: uncultured Anaerolineales bacterium; assembly: GCA_964439175.1. Taxonomy (GTDB): domain Bacteria; phylum Chloroflexota; class Anaerolineae; order 4572-78; family NAK82; genus CAYTNQ01. Next base: position 25,851 of record CAYTNQ010000009.1, read on the forward strand.
AGGGGAATGCTTGCGTGAGTAATCGTATCGAAATAGAAATGATGTAGATAACTTGACGGCGGATTGTCAATGTTGGCACGCGTTTCGGTTCGTACTCGGAAGCCGTGATCAAGCCGGCCGATCTGGTAGGGCAGAAAGCCTCCGGCGTGCACCAGAACAAGGGTGAGATTCGGATGACGATTCAGACATCCGGACAGAATGAGCCTCGCCGCCGCAGTACACGTCTCCAGCATATAGCCAATCAGGTTGGTCATGTAGTACTGGGCAAATTTCTCACGCCGCGTGTCTACATAGAAGGGGTGCAGCACCACCGGGACATCCAATTCCTCGGCCACGGCGAAGAAGGGCTCGAAGCGCGGGTCATCCACCGGCACCTGGTTCACTGTCGTCCCGATGTGAGCAGCTCTAAGCCCGAGATCACGCACGGCGTGTCGCAGCTCTGTAGCAGATGCTTCAGGGTCCTGCAATGGGACGACAGCCATACCGTGGAGGCGTCCGCTGGATTCAGCTACGACTTGGGCCAAGGTTTCATTCGTTCGTTGGCAGAACTCCTCAGCAGGGCCAGCCTTTAGTCCATACTGGAACATCGTGGGCGTCGGCGAAAGGACCGATACGTCTATGCCCAGGCGATCCATATGCCTGAGTTTGGCTTCCATATCCCAATACTCTGCATGCAGGGGGTAGCCAAATCCTTGCGGGTGGACGACCCACTCCTTGCCGTCCCGCTTTTCAATCGTGATGCTGCCAATGGCCTGCCCACGGCGTGCTCGCTCGACAAAATCTGGCGCTATGAAATGCGTATGGATGTCAATCTTCATGAATTTCCCCCCTACGCTAGCAACCGTTCATCGAAGGGTGCACGGCTCAATACCGTCGGTCCATCCTCGGTAATGAGGATTGTATCCTCCAGGCGAACCCCACCCCCACCGCGCACGTCTGCCTGCACCTGGGGCGCAGGCACAAGTGGGACCCAGATCAACGGTTCCACGGCAAACACCATCCCAGGTTCCAGGACGACCTCCTCGGCACCGGGTGTCTGTTCACCAATGTAAGGCGGCTCGTTGGGACTGATACCGATCCCGTGCCCGATGAACAAATTGATAAAGCGTTCCTCCAGCCCGTGTTGGGCAGCCTTGGCGCGGATGACGTTCGCCACATCTTCGTTAGTGTTCCCAGGGCGCATCTTTTCAACGCCAGCCTGGAGTGCTTCGTAGATGGTGGTGTAGATTCTCTTCTGTTCGGCCGATGGCTTGCCGCAGATCACCGCACGTCCAATATCCCCAAAATACCCATTCCAGCAAGCCCCGATGTCGATGAAGACGAGGTCACCATTACGGATGATCTTGTCGGTAGCGAAGCGGGTCGGCGGTGACATCCGCTCTCCAGAAGCAACAAAGGGGCTGGCCAGGTGCGCAAACTCGCCGCCGAGCCTGAACAGCACGCGCATGGCTTCGCCAGCCACCTCGCATTCACGTATGCCGGGACGCACAGCGTCGATCGCAGCCTGGGTGACTGCATCGGCCAGGGCACATGCCTCGTGCATCAGTGCAATCTCATCGGAGGTCTTGATCAGCCGCGCTTTTTGCATCAGCGTCTCACCGTCTACGAGTTCGGCGTCTGGCAACACAGCCTGGTATGCCCGAAATTGGGGCAACGTCATCCCGTCCACGCCGATCCGCCCGTTTGCGAGTCCCCGGCCGGCCAACCGGGGCAGAATCTCTCGCTCTACTACCGTCCGAACCAACCCGGGTTCGTCTAGTATCGGGATGGCCACCAGATCCGTAATCCACGGCATCGCCTTCTTCGCCCGGGCGACTTCGCCACCTGATGCAAACAGCGTTGGCTCGCCCTCGCTGAACAGCAGCACGCCATACGTGGTCGTCGAGCGAAACTGGATCATGATCGCCCGCAGGCTGGTCAGATAGCGCACATTCTCGTCCTTCCACAAGAGAAGCACGTCCACGCCAAGTTTGCGCATCGCCTCCTGGGCGCGGCGCACCCGCTCAGAACGCAGCCGGGAAAAGTCCACGCGGGCTTCATAGTCTACCTGATATTGGCCGAAAGCAAATGTAGGCCACATGGCTCCAACTCCCCGGGTGACGCTATACTTCGAGCTTTAGCAACCTGATGGCATTCTCACTCAGGATCTTTTGCTTGTCGGCCGCCGAGATACCGGGCACCCCCTCGACAAAGCGCACCGGTTCGGCGGGTCCCATGTCGAACGGGTAATCCGATCCCACCACCACCTGATCAGCCCCCACGGTATTGACCAGGAATTCGAGGGCCGGCTCCCAGTGGGTGATCGTATCAAAGTACAATAGCTTGATGTATTCGCTCGGTGGACGGCTGATCTTAACTTTTGTTTCGGTCCGCACGTGATATCCGTGTTCGTAACGGCCTCGGACATAAGGCAGTGCCCCGCCGCCATGGGCGAACAGGATCTTGAGCCTGGGGTATGCCTCCAGTAGCCCCGAGAAAACGACATCGGCGATGCAGCGAGCAGTTTCGACAGGGTTCCCAAGTAGATTCAACAGGTAATATTCACGCAGCCTGTCCATCCCAATGTTGTAGGGTTCGTCAGGATGGACGAAGACAAAGACGTCCAGGTCTTGGACTGCCTCCCAGAAGGGCCAGAACCGACTGTCACCGAGGTAGACGCCTTCAATGTTGCTTGGAATCTCGACAGCAGGCATCTTGAGTTCCCGAACGATCCGCTCCAGTTCCTCCACTGCCAGCTCTGAGTCTTGCAAAGGCACAACCCCCATGCCCACGAAGCGTTTCGGATATTTCGCAACTGCTTCGGCAATGCCATCATTCTGGATACGGCAGGCCTCGAGCCCGGTAGGAGCATCCAGATACCAGAAAAAAAAGAAGGGTGGAGGTGATATTACCATAACATCCACCTTCACCGCGTCAAGATGCTCGACGATTCGGGGTAAGTCCATGAGTTCTCTCGGCACCGGGCCATTCACAAACCGGTCGTTGCGGACCAACTGCCAGCCGTTGGGCTGGCGCGTGACCTCAGGACGCCAGCTATCAGAGCGCGACTCCGATCTCAGGATTCCAGGAACGATGATATGTCCGTGTGTGTCTATGTTCATGCCCTTCTCCTAGTATCATAAATTTAGTAGTGATTCCTAAAATTCCCTTTATGATCTCATCCTGGGCGCAAGTGGGAATCAAGCAGCGCGGCCGAGTAATCGCAACGCGTTGCCGCCCAATATCTTTTCTCGATCGACCTGACTAAGCCCAGGCAACCGGTTCACGAACTCCACCGGCCGGTCGTAGCCCATATCGAAGGGATAATCCGAGCCGAGCAACACGTGATCTACGCCGACCAGGTCGATCAGGTATTGCAGCGCCGGCCCATAGTGCGTGACTGTGTCATAGTAGAACATGCGCAAGTAGGTGCTCGGCGGGCGCGTGATGTTCTCCTTAGGCTTGGTGCGCACCTGGTAGCCGTGATCGAGCCGGCCAACCAGGTAGGGCAACACGCCTCCACCATGTGCCAGCACGATCTTCAGGTCTGGGAACGCCTCCAGAATGCCAGAGAAGATGAGGTGGGCGGCAGCCTGGGCCGTCTCCATCAGGTTTCCCACAATACGGCGGAGATCGTAGGTCTTCATACGTTCACCGCCGATAGAGCCAGAAAAGGCCGGGTGGATAAAGACCACCGCCCCCAATGCTTCTGCCGCTTCCCAGAATGGGCGAAAGCGTTCAATGCCCAGATCTTCGCCGTTGACGTTCGAAGCAATCTCCACGCCCGACAGTCCCAGGTCAATCATCACCCGTTCCAGTTCCTTGACCGCCAGCGCCACGTCTTGCAGAGGTAACGTGCCCAGGCCGGCAAGGTGTCGCGGGTGCTCGACCACTACGCGAGACAGACCGTCGTTCTGAACCGCGCTGGCCCCCTCCGTTGGCGCCAATTCGTAGAAGAAGGCATGGGGCGGGGTGCAGATGACAGTCAAATCGATACTCGCGGCCTGCCTGGTAGCGATGATTTGAGCGGGTTCGACCATAGGATTGAATATCGGGCCATTCGTGTGGTACGCATTCTGGACGAAATACCCGCCGCTTTCGTACGGTACGATTGCTGGCCGCCAACCCACGGGGCCGCTATCGGACAGGACGTCGGACACCAGGGCATGGGCATGGAAATCAACATTCATCGGGGTAGCCTCCATTCGCGATCACGGCAATGCAGTCTACTGCTTCTCTACAAACTCGATGCGCACGCCGTGCATACTGCTGGGATGTAGAAAGGCAATCCGGCCCGCTGCACCCTGGCGTGGCTCCTCGTCAATGAGGCGCATTCCCTTCGCTTTCGCCGCCGCCACTGCCGCGTCGACATCGTCGACCTCAAAACAGATGTGATGTACACCTTCACCACGCTCCTCCAGGTAGCGAGCCATATCGCTGTCGGCACTCGTCGGTTCCAGCAACTCGACTTCGGTATCGCCGATGGGCAGGAAGGCAACTTTCAGGGGACGATTGGCCACATTCATAATGCGCGTCACCCTCAGGCCTATTGCCTCATAAGGCTCCCGCGCCTCCTCGATACTGTGCACAGCAATGCCGATGTGGTCTACTCTTGTGATCATTCTTTCCTCCTGTGATCGCTGTGCCCAGGGACCCGGTTCATGTCCTTGGTGCTGATATCCACGCTGGCTTGTCGCTCCGGGAGCATAGATTCCTGGGGCACATCCTCAAAGCAGCAGGAATCTATCATCTTCCTGAAAAGACTCTAGCCAGCCGCGACAGGATGGCTCTCATCCTGCCTCGGCAGCGCTATACCGGCCAGGGCGGTGATGAGTGGCAGCAGCCCCAGGACTGTCAGTGCCACGGCAAGTCCCCAGTGATCAGCGACGAATCCGGTGAGCGCAACCCCTGCCGTTCCGGCGATGGAACTGGTGGCGAATACCAGACCCGAGGCCAGCCCCCTATCCTCTGGCAGGAACGATTGCCCAACGACAAATGTCATGGATAGTGGGATGCCCACAAGCAATCCTGCCAGTCCCAGAACCAAACCTGCGGACCCCGTCGTAGACTGGGCGAAGTAGATGATGATCGGTGCCAGGGCAACCAGCACGCCGGTGATCAAGGCACGGGAACCGAGGCGGTCAATGAGCGGCCCACCAACCAGCACGCCGACCGCAACCGCTGTCTGCATCAATGAGAGCCAGTGGCTGGCCCGACTCGGGACAAAACCGATGGATACCAGGTGCTGCGGTACGTAAGTGGCCAGGCTCAACTGCAGGCAGGTCCGCACGCCGATGACGACCAACAGCGCGGCTATGCTGCTCCACAAGGTTCGTCGAACCAACGCCTGCCGGGAGGCGGAACGAAGCGTAGTCATGGCAGAAGGGGGGGCGAAGGGCACTTTCATCAGCACCCCTGTTGCAACGATTACCACTCCCAGTGCAATCCACGCAGTCCCGTGGAGGCCGATCCTGTCAAAGACGCTTGCCGCGACAAGTGGGCCAAGTGCGTGCCCCAGGGTCCCTCCGACAAAGAACACGGACATGCTCAGCCCTGGCTTGGAAGTGATCAGTCGCCCGACTCCAGCAGCGCCCGAAGGGTGAAACGCGGCTGGACCCAAGGCGGACAATCCTGCCAACAGAGCCAACATGCCAACCGATGGCGCGAAGCCCAGCGCCCCCCCCAGTAGCGCTACCCATACCGCCCCGACCAGTGCAACGCGCCGCTCGCCCCAGCGATCAACCAGGTAGCCGAACAGCGGTTGAGCGAGGGAAATAACGAGATTGTAGAGCCCAGCCACCACACCAACCTGGCCCAGCGACAGACCGAGGACTTCGCGCTGGTAGAGAAGAATAACCGGCAGCATTCCCTGATGCACGTCGCTCAAGAGGTGCGCCAGCGACAAAAGCCCAATACCGAATGGCAGACGTGGTGCACGATTAGATCTTATGACCAACCCCGCCGATGGTATTCTTGCAACTGATCACTTCGGTATCTTCGATCGCCGTAACCTGATGCGGCACATTCGGGGGTGCCAGGAAGGCCTGGCCTGGACCAAGTTCCCCAATTTCCTCGCCGAAACGCACGCGCAGTTTGCCGCTGACGACTACCATGATTTGCTCATGTGGGTGGGCATGCTCCACAGCACCCTCGTCAGCACCAAAGCTCAACCACCCTACTTCGATGTGTTCTCCCTGGAGGAGACCCCCATGGGCTTTGGAGTATTTCGGAGTCACATATTCCTGAGGTAGTTCTTTGAAGGTATAGAAGTACATTTCTTCCTCCCGTTTTGAGCTTGCAATACGTGTTCCGTTGTGTGCGGGTCGTCTACACCCATGGATCTTCCACAAAGGTGGTACCAGCGGCCTCTTTGCTCGGTACATTCCCATAGGCGAAGATGAGGGTAGCTGGCTCGGTTTGGCTCATATTTTCGAGGCCATGGATCTCGCCCTTGGGCACATAGAGAAACGTCTCAGGCCCCACTACTATGACTTCTCGCTCTTCACCTAAATACACCTTGAGTTTTCCACTGAGGATAAAGAGGCCAGCCTCCGCATTCTGGTGAAAGTGTGCCGGGTTGCGCACCCCCGGAGGCACCACGGTGAAACCCATAGTTAGCTCGCGAGATCCACATGTGGAGTCGTTGATACCAAATTGGATCTCCAGTCCCTTCTCATATTCGAGATCGGGGATCAGTTCCGGCCGGCGTAGAATATTAGCCATAATCAGATAGCTCCTCGTATGTCATATGAAAGTTATTATTGGACAAATACTTTACATCAACCCATCCGGCGTGCCGTTCGCCTGCCTGGAGTCACGATATCATGTGCCTGAACGTACAGATGTCAAACAACTCTTGCAGATCTGGTTCATTTTCCATGTTGAGGATAATGTCTTTGGTGCGCTCGATATGGGCATCTGACAGAATGCCCTTGCAATACTTACGGTAGATGTCTACCACCTGACCCATAGGCAATGGGTTGTCTGGGCCGCCATAGGGCTGAGCCATGGCGCCGGTCAGCGTCTGTCCGTCCTTGAGTCTCACGTCGATGCGCCCCTCTCCCGCAAAGTATCGCTCGGGCCACTCTGGATGGTAGACAACCTCGAACTTCTTACGTGTCTCAGTTAGAACGGGATCCTTCACAGCTTCTTCGGTACAGGTTGCCAGACCGCACTCGCCGTGGATGAGTTGGTAGGCAAGAATGTGCTGGGTGCTAAACCGGCTGTCCTCTGCGTCGTGGGGCTCCGGGCGATCCACGACATAACGCAGGGGGTCAAAATGAAGGACAATTTCTTTCACGTCTTCGTTCTTAAAGTTATGATCGCGCATGAGATCAGCCAGTACGTCAACATAGTTGTGCGTGAAAAAGCAGAACCCCCATTTTTTCAGCCAAGTCTGATTGGTGTAGTACGGCGCTTGTCCCAATCCCTCGGTCATCCTATCAAAGTCAATGTCCTTATCGCCGCCGGTGAGCATGTCCAGGCACTTGCGGATCACGGGGTTGCTGGTGGCGTCGTTCCTGGCCATGATGGCGTTCAGGATAGCATTGCGACAGACGGTGGCCGATTCCCAAAAGTGGGCATCTGTACCCCAGGTGTGCATATAACCCAGGCCCTGGACCATCGCAAAACCGAATGATGCCAGGGTCTGTTCCTCGGTTAATTCAAAAGCTTTGGCCGCACACGCTGTGGCTCCGTAGATTCCGAGGAATGGGAGGTTACAGATCCCAATCGGATCTGTCCCCACCGAGGCGTAATAAGCGATCCGGTTTTGCATCTCCTGGCCGACGTATAGGGCCACAATGGCCTCTTTACCAGACAGCTTGCACTTTTCCGCCGCCGTCAATAATGCTGGCCAGGTCGTAACGTCGCTGATACCGCCGCCGGGGAACTGGTCATCTTCCATCTCGGAGGCGTGGCCGAAGAAGCCATTGGCCAGGGCTGCCTGGGCAACATCCGCCCGGAAACCACAACCATAAACGCCGCATTCCGGTCTTCCGGGGTTCTCTCTGATGTAGCGGATGACTTTTTTGCAGGTTGGGGCGGTTGACCCTACAAGCATGCCCATTACCTGCTTAAGCGTCATCTTTTTGACATGCTCGATAACGCTCTCATCCATGTCATGAAACTCTGTTTCCACCACAAACTCGGCAAACTTCTTTGCGATCTCCACGGATAGGTTCCCTTTCTATAATACCCACATGCGTTGGGCATGAATTCGTTTGTGAGGAGAACTTGCTTCACTGATCGACCCTGCAATAGGCGAGCGCCTCCTCATCCAACTCAACACCGAGGCCCGGCTCTTCAGGCGGAAGATAAGCCCCCTTGACCGGTGACAGGCGCTGGCCAACCACATCGAGCCGGGCAGAGTATGGATAGATCCCCGAGCCCCAGCTTAGCGTCGGCAGAGTAACGGCTAAATGAATTGCCGCTGCCGCACAAATGCTCGTCTCGCCCGGCATCCCTCCCAGGTGTAATCCTAAATTGGCTGTCTCCACAACATCTACCAGTTTCTGCGCTCCGAGCAGTCCGCCCGTCTTGATCAACTTCATGACCACGCCGTCGGCTGCGCCGGCCCGGATGTAGCGCAGTGCATCTTCGGCGTCGAACAAGCCCTCGTCCGGCGCAACAGCCGTATCCACTGCTCGAGCGACTTGGGCCATTCCATCGATATCACTGCGGTTGACCGGCTGCTCCATGAACTGTAATCCAAGCCCTTCCGCCGCCTTGAGAAACTTGATCGCTTCCAGCGGCGTCCATGCCTGGTTGGCATCAGCCCGTATCCGGACCTCCTCGCCCACTGCTTCCCGCACCGCCTTCAGCCGTTGCAGGTCCACGATCGGTGGCTGGGATCCAAGCTTGATTTTGACGGCCTGGAACCCCTCTTCCACGCCTTCCCTCGCTTCGTCGGCGATATGTTCTGGGTCTGAGGCGGACAGGTACCATGTCGAATCTACCCGGTCCCGGACCTTACCCCCCAACAGCTTGTACAGTGGTACATTCAGCGCCTTGGCCATCAGGTCATGCAGGGCCAGGTCAACAGATGCCTTCGTTGCCGGGTTGCCGGTCAGTACCCGGTTCATGCGTTGTATGATAGCATGCAGGTCAAAGGCATCCATGCCGAGCAGCGCCGGCGCCAGCAGCCGCTCAATGGCACCCTTTGCCCCGACCTGGGTCTCGCCGGTGAAGTAGGGAGCCAGCACCGCCTCGCCCAGCCCAACCAGACCTTCGCTGGTGTGCACCCGCACCAGAACAGATTCGCGGCGGTCCACCGTTGCGACGGCCATCCTCAGTGGATGGATCAGCGGGATCACAATCGGAATAGCCTCGATGCGAGCTATCTTGAGGGACAGTGGTACCTCCTCCTTGCCGTGTCCGACGGTCGAAAGGTCTACGCCGGCATCAGGCGACAGGTAGCGCAGCTTGGATTCTCAACCCTCAACCCTGTTACGGGCGTCCAAAGTAGCAAGTTATTTCTGGACAAGTACAAAGTGTCAGATAGCGGCTTGCAGGACCTTGCTTTCCCCGGCCCCGTCCAACTCATCAGCTCGATTATTAGCCTGCATTCTGTGGAAACGGTCTACGACGTCAGCGTAGAACTCCACAAAAACCCTGTCGGCAAAGTGACGAGGCCGTGGCAGGTGAATCTCAATGTCCTCGATGATCCGGCCGTGATAGTTGAGCATGATCAATCGATCGCCCAGTTGCACCGCCTCCTGCATGTCATGAGTGACAAAGATGATCGTCCGCTGCGTTTCCTCCCAGATGCGGAGTAACTCGGTGCGCATCTGCTCCGCGGTGATCTCGTCCAGATGGCTGAAGGGCTCATCCATCAGCAGCACGGCCGGTTCAATGCACAGTCCACGGGCAATACCGACCCGTTGCTGCATGCCACCGGAAAGCTGATGCGGATACTTGTACTCGACGCCTTTGAGCCCCACCATCTCCAGGTAGTGCTGGACGCGTTGCTTGTGTTTGGCAGTGTCCACGTTCTGCGGACGTACGAACATGAGGTTGTCAAAGGCAGACAGCCACGGCAGCAAGCGCGGGCTTTGAAAGACATAGGCCAACTCCGAGCCGCCCGTGCGGGATTGGATCTCCACCGTGCCTGAGGTAATCGGCTCAAGGCCGGCCAGCAGGTTCAACAGAGTGCTCTTGCCGCTACCCGAGGGCCCAATAATGGTCGTCAGGCTGCCTTCTTCAACCTCAAATGAGATTCTGTCCAGGACGAGCAGTTCGTGCTGCCTATCGCCAAATACCTTGACCAGATCACGGACGGAGATAGCTGTGTTTGTCATCAGATCACTTTCTCCATTCTGGGACGCCAGCGGGCAAAATGACGCTCTGCTGGCAGTAGGATACCGTACTCAATGAGGAGCATCACGCCTCCGAACAGCAGACCCCAAGCCATAATGCCCCGAATCTTGAACAACTGGAAGTCGACGCGCATCATATAGCCAACACCGCTTGTAGCCCCAAAGACCTCGGTGAGGACCGAAACTTTCCATGCAATGGTAAAGCCCACCCGGATGGCGGCAAAGATAAAAGGCACCAGGGACGGCAAGACCACCTGCCACAGCACCTTCTGCTGCCTCACTTGGTAGGCGCGGCTCATGTCGATCAGTTCTTTGTCGATCGCCTTGACTCCTTCACGGATGTTGACGGCGATGAAGGGATAGGAGGCAACCACAATGGCCACGACCGGAGCGGTCAGGCCAAGGCCAAAGATGATTACCGAGAGCAGGGCATAGATCAAGCCTGGAAGAGAGAGCCCAACCACGATCACATCCTGAAAGAATTGCTCCCAAAAACGCCGGCTACCCATTAACACTCCAACGGCCGTGCCGAGGAGCATGGCTGCAACGAAGCCGATGCCGATTCGAAGGAAGCTATCTCCTATGTGTTCGAAAAAGAGGCCACTCGTCACGATGTCGTACATCGCCTTGGCTACTCTGATCGGCGTCGGGAAGAGACCCGAGGTCATACGCATAGTAATCACCTGCCAGGCAAGCAGGACCAGAAGGAAGGCAAGCCAGCGGCGATGGAGGAAAAAGCGCCTCAAGACCTCTCCAAGCCGACCGGCCCATGCCGACTGCGAGTGAGCCGGTGAACTGCCAACGGCTAAACTCATAGTTGTAACGCCTCCTCTCTCAAATGCAAACCAGCAACGGCTCTGTTCGAGGCAGATACCTCGAACGGAACCGAAGCAGAGACAGTTTTCCTCATCACTAGATGACTTTCTCCATCTTGGGACGCCAGCGCGCAAAGTGACGCTCAAGTGGCAGCAAGATGCCGTATTCGATGATCAGCATCAGCCCCGCGAATAGGAGAGACCAGGCAATGATTCCGGCGGTTGAGAAATTGAGAAAACTGGCACGGATCATAAAGCCCGCACCATTCACGGCGCCAAACACCTCGACGAGGGTGTTCACCTTCCAGGAAATGGCAAAGCCAGTCCGGATGGCAGCAAAAATAAACGGCACCAACGAGGGTAGGATCACCTGTCGCACCACTTTCCCCCGTTCCACTTTATAGGCGCGACTCATATCGAGCAACTCCTTATCAATAGCCTTTACACCTTCGGAGATGTTCACAGCTATGAAGGGATAGGAAGTGCCCACGATGGCCACCACTGGTGCTGCCAGGCTGACCCCAAAGGCCATGACGGAGAGCAGGGCATAGATCAAGCCCGGTAGCGCCAGGCCAAAGACGACCAGGTCCTTGAAGAACTCATCCCAGGACCGCCGGCTGCCCATCAATACGCCGACCGTCGTGCCGAGGAGCATGGCAACTCCGAATCCGATCAGGATGCGCATCATGCTGGCGGACAGGTGCTCGAAGAAGATGCCGGTGCTCAAAATCTTCCATACCTCGTGGGCCACCTTCGCTGGAACAGGAATGACGCGAGTGTTCCGATACACCGCATAGAGCTGCCAAATAACGAGGAAGGTAAGGATCGCCAGCCACCGGGGATGGAGCAAGTTCCGCTTCAAGGATTGCATCAGTCGATCCGCCCGCGCTGGAAGCGAAGGAATCGAAGTCTCAACAGCTAGGTCCATAGCCAAAGAACCTCCTTTTGTTCGGGCTATCCCGCCAGGCTCGAGGGCCTATTGGCCGAGGCCAAAGGCCCTCGAGACAGGAGAAAGCTGCGACGAAGCTACGATGTGCCGTGATGGCCAGGCAGCCACTAACTCTCCGGCTTCACCGGAACAAAATCGGGATTGGGCATGTCTTCGGGCATGAAGCCCGTTTCCCGCATGAGATCGAACAGTGGTAGCTCCTTCTTGATCCACGTCTCGTCCAGGTAAACCGAGTCAACAAACCAATCGTGGTCGGTAAGGAACTTGGCCATGGTGGCCATATCTTCGTCAAAGGTATCGGAATCGGGGTCGAGGCCCCAGTCGGCCGGGTACAGACGTATAATGTCTTTGCGGTTCGCTTTCCAGGCATCGATGCCTGCCTGCCACATAGCCAGGAAGAACTGGACCTCATTAGGATGGGCCTCGAACCAGGACTTACGTGCTAGAAAGATGTTGCCCGGTACGCCTTTGTGCTTCTTCTCCGGGTCAAAGTTGTCCCGGTAGTACTCCCAGGTCCCGCCCGCGCCGTACAGGAGCCGCACAGTGCCGTCGCGCATTTCCGGTACCAGAGCCTCGGGGATAATGACGCCAGCTTCGATTTCGCCGTTCCGCAGAAGTTCGCCGTTCACCATATGGTCGTTCACGACCAGGTCAAAGTCGCCACCGCCCACACGGAAGTCGACCCCCTCGGTCGCCTTTAGCATCACTCCCCAGATCATCGTGGAAGACAGAGGGCCGGGGACACCGATCTTCTTGCCTTTGAGGTCCTGGATCGTCTGGTAGGGAGAATCAGTCTTGACAAAGATGGGCACTCGCCCCAGGTTGTAGATGCCAAACACGACGTAGTCTTCATTGCTTTCGGCCATCAGCGCTGGTATTTCATAGTCACCTGTCGAAGCGATGTCGGCGTGGCCACCGCCAAAGAAGGCCACCTCGTCCCAGGTGGAAATGGTCTTGAGCTTCACGTTGTACTTCTGTTCGTACTCGTCTACGATGCCGGTGTCCTGCATGTACAGCATCAGGGGGTCTGGTGCGAAGACGAAGCGGACAATCGTGGCCGGGGGACGCGTGACCTCCACCTTCACAATCTGAGGTTCGGCAGTGGGTGCCGCAACCTGTGCTTCGGGGGTGGGCGCGGGCCCGCAAGCAGCTAAGATAACTGCAGCAAGCATCAGGACAGTTACTGCTACCAGGATACGGGTAGATTTGAACATTCTCTTCCTCCTAACGTAATGGTTGAACACGGAGCCAGAACAATGGCCCTCACAACCCAATCAAACGGCGACGGTTCGACGATTGGTGTTTTGGCTATAATCACCCCCTTTCGTTCACTTGCCATTCTAAGACTTGTTTGGCGGCGTGGGAGACACCGTAGCCTTGACAGGTCTTGGCGTTCCCCTGAGTTGTGCGTGCCTCTGCGGCGGATCTGCGCGCAACTCCTATACATGCGCGTGAGTTGTAACGTCATCCGCGATGGCACGGAAGTCGTCTTAATTCAGGAGACGCTTGACTTGGCCGTCTCAGTTCGCGCTCGAGATGGCATTCGCTTGTTCTTGGCGCCTCTGAGTGGCCTTTGCAAAAAGCCAGGCATGATGCGGGCCGACGGCGCTTAGTGTGGTCAATTGCTCAAATGAGTTGCTCAGTATTTTCGCTTCCAACTGTGGCCCCGCTTGGGCTCAGACGATCAGAAAGGGTTTACTGCTTGCCATGTCATTGGGTGGTCGAGCGCAGGTTTGTCTAGCTCGGTCATTATCCGCCGCTGATGAGGGACCTAACCTCTTGGCGGAGAAGTGGTTAAAGTTTATCCTGTTGCTTTATTTGTTCCAAACGGATAGAGTCCAGTTAAGGAGGTGGCCTGTTCGGATTCGACATACTCAAGGTTTGCTTCGCATACAGCCTTCAGATGTCTCTCAACCTCCTCCTGGGCGAGCGTCCCATCCCGCTCTACACAGGCTGCCAGAATCCGTCGGTGCTCGCCTCGCGACGCTTCCATACGTTCGGGAGAGTCAATAAACTGTCGAATGTATGGAACTGCAATGTTGCGGACGTAGTCAATGATGGACAGCATACGTGGCCGATTCGCTGCCTGATAGAGTGTCCGGTGGAAACGGTTGTTGAGAGCCAGCCATCGGTCAGTTTCGGCGGTCACTTCCATCTCCTCGAGGATGGCTTGCAGGGCGGCAATCCGCTCCCCATCCATGCTGGGTGCGGCCAAGCGGGCCAGCGCACCCTCCAGAACGCCTCGAATGAAATAGATCTCCTCCAGCTCACCGGCCGAGAGTTCATTCACGATGGCTCCACGGTGCGGCTGCACTTCGACCAGGCTTTCGGCGGCGAGCATGCGCAAAGCAGCTCGAACGGGGGTACGGCTGACACTCAAGAGCGAGGCGATCACGTTCTCGTCCAGCCTTTCCCCTGGCTTGAAATCGCCACGCAGGATCGCTTCACGCACGCAATCAGCAACAAACTCCTCTCGCGTTTTTGGAACCCCACCTGTATGCAGTTTCAGTTCTTCCACACTGAACTCCTTGGGCTAGCCTAAGTTCTGGGTAACCAGATGCGAGTCCTCCAAAACAGCCCCAAACTGGCACTTTTGAAGAACGATGAAGAGGATTGATAAATCTGGGCGAGCAAAGTGTAAGCTCTAATATACTGTATACATGATGTATAATACAAAATGTACGATACAGTATACCAGACACAGTTTGCTTTGTCAAGTGGTGAGATAAGGCAGCAATTCCAAATTTGGCGATCAGGTGCCAAGCACCTTAAATTTGGAATTGCTGTTATCAGACACAAGGAATTGACTAACCTGCTAGATCGTGGTAACATAATGTTATGGTAACCTATCTCTAGCATAAAGGGATCAGCGGCGGTATGCACAGGGGTGAGACCCGCCAGTTTGAAACCTGCCTCAGTGCCGGAAAGGGGGGCAGTCATCTATGTCTGTGTTAGGCCTGGTAGCTTTAGGGTTGGCTGCTATTTTTGCCCTGGTGGTGGTAGTCGCCTTTCCCAACGTTCGTGGGACCGTTATAGAGATGATAACAGGGACATTCATCCTATTTTTAGGGCTCACATTGGTCGCTCTGCTGGTGATTGCCATCACTGGGATCAACCTTGATCCTTTCATCCGGCAGGCTGCAGTGGCGCTCACGCGTCACCGCCTCGTGGACTTCTTCACCCTGTTGCCAGATCAAGACCGGGTTCAAGATGTGCAATATGTGGAAACTGACGGTGATGGTCAGAAAGAATGGGTCGTCTTCTATCAGTTCGACCTGATCGACGGCCGCAGCCCCTATGCCGGTGTTGTCTATGATTATGACCGGGGTGAGCCGCCCGTCCTTTTTCCTTACCAATTGCTGCCGCCCGACCGAAACTATTTAAGCGAGGGGGTCGTTCGCCTTGACCTGGAAGACATTGTCACCCTGGGCGAGACGCAACCTGTCAAAGAAATGCTTATCTATGGTCACGCGGGGGGGCTCGATATCGATCTGACCATCTTTCGGTATGTTCCCAACTCGTTGCCGTGGGAGTTTCCCCGGGACGAGCCGCGAGCCTACCGGGTCATCGGCAACTTCCGGGGTGATGGGGGCGTCAGCTTCGACCTAAAGACTAAAAGAGTTACAGTGCTTAACCGGGCTGGCTACGACCGAAGCCAGCTCGCTGTCGAGACAGTCTACGCCTTGGACGAGGCGCGGGGAACCTATATGAGCCTGGCCGACTCTGAGCAACTGGGTGCCCCCGTCTCATCCAGGGTGGTTTTTGCCTTCGGTATGCCCCCTGACATCCTCAATACCCCCTACCCTGAAAAACTGGTGCTTGGCTTCTATCAATCGATGACCGAGAAGCAGCCAGTCGTCAAGCCCCGCGAATTCCTGACCGGCCAGGCCCTCATCGAGTACGAGCGGGGTAACCTGACTTATTTTGGCTTTGGCAACGCGACCGGCAACGTGAATCAGGTGAGCATTACCCAACTCAGCTATGCTCCCGAGGTTGAACAAATCGATCCCTCGATTACTGTCCTGGGTGAGGAACCACGCTTCCTCATCGTAAGCGTCGATTTTGAAGCCCAGGTGGGAGCGAGTTTCACGCAAACCCCTCAGCCCATTCAATGGGTCACTACTATGGTCAACGGCAAATGGAAGATTGATCGCCGTCTATGAGGTTTGGCAGATCACATGGCGTGAGTGGCCGTCCTATGGACGGCCTTCGTCGTTCTGGCGAGGAAACTGAGGTCAAATCTCAAATTATACCCAACGCACGTGGGGGTATTATATAAACGGCCTCGACTCCACCCAAAAGCCTATTGTCAGCCATTCAGCCCTGTGTTATACTCAAAAGGGCTTGTAGGCGGATGTTCCATCTCAGCCTGCCTTCGGCAGGCTGACAGATCGACCTCTTCGAGGGGCAAGGCTGAACCGGGAACGTTTTTCTACATAACATCTCCGGTATATCTCCCATATGGAGCATGTCTGATGGAGGTGGCAAGCTTACCAAGTGACGACAATACACAAGCACGTCTCTGGTCGCTGACTGTCCTCGACCGGATATCGGCGGCTCTCAGTCAGTCCTTGATTCTGGAATCTGTGCTGGAGTCCGGGCTTACGACGCTTGTTGAGTCTTTTGATTTTGAGGCAGGGGCAATCGTGATGCACCACCTCGCCCAACAGTTGCGTTTGGCGTGTCGGGTGGGAATCTTGCCACCTGCCGTCGAGACCTGGCTGACCGATGAGGCAGGGGGGGGACGGGTGATGTACGAGCCGGAACCAGTGGTATGGTCCCCCGATGCCGGCCAACACCTCTTGCCGCCTGGCCTGATTCAACCTGGTCAAGCGTTGGTCTGCGTTCCTATGCGAGCCGAGGGTGAAGGGCTCGGCGTAGTGGTATTAATGGCAACGCGACCACGAGTGCTTTCCTCGGTGGAACTCGCGACCCTGGAGCTGGCATCTGAGCGCCTGGCATTAGCGGTGCGCAACGCCCTGCGTTATCGCCGGGCGTTCAACGGGGGAGGAGATTCCATATCCCCAATTGCCTCCGACCGTGACCACATGCGTGTATCCCTGCTCTACCAGGTTGCCCGAGAACTGGGCGGCCAACTTGACACCGACCAGTTGTTGGATCAAATCCTGGCTTTGGCGCCGCGCCTTGGCGCTGAGTTTGCCTATATTATCATCGAAGAGAAGGATGGCACGCTACACTTCAGATCTACCGCGCCAGGGCGCGAGGAATTTGTGGGAGGAGTTGGCCGCAGACTGGCGCAGCGCATGTTACAAAATGGTGTCGAGGGCTGGGTGCTGGAGCACCGGCAACCATTGCTGATCGTGGATACTCTGGCCGATGCCCGCTGGTACAAAGCCCCCTATTTGCTCGAGATTGATCGATCGGCATTATGTGTGCCTTTGCATATGGAGCGGGTCGGCGCACGCGGTGCCTGGACGCTGACCAGTTCGCAGCCTGGTGCCTTTCGTGCCGACGATGTGCCCCTGGCCGAATCGGTCGCCGCGCAGGTGGCGGTTGCATTAGAAAACACGCTGCTCTTCCGCGCCGAAAGTGAACGCTCGCTGCACCTCTCTCTTATCAACGAGGTAAGCCAGGCTGCCGCCTCGATTTTGAGTTTGGACTTGATGCTTAGCACCATTGCCCAGGCGATCCAGCGCCGCTTTGGTTATTTACGCGTCTCTGTTTTTCTGGCTGACGCCAAGGCAGGCGTGGTGACGCTGCGTGGCCAGGCCAGTGCGTATGGCGAGGTTGTGCTAAAGGAGCATCAACAACAACTGGGCGAGGGCTTGGTGGGTCAGGCGGCCCAGGAAAGCCGGACGAAACTGGCCAATGACGTGAGTAAATATCCAGGTTATCTGCAGTTAGGCCCCAACGCCGCTGCGGTCCGCGCTGAATTATCGGTTCCGATACGACTGGGGAGTAAAGTCGTGGGGGTCCTCGACTTGCAGAGTGCAGAACTTGATGCCTTTAGCCCTCACGATGTGACTACGATGGAATCACTGGCAGATCAATTATCAATTGCTATCGAAAACGCTCGTCTGTATGATGAGATTCGCCAGCATATTGACGAGTTGACCACCTTGAACAAGATCAGCCAGGCTATCACCTCCACCCTGGATCTACAGGAGACATTGACCATCATCACTGATCATACTACCCGCCTGTTGGGGGTGGCAGCGACGTCGGTCGTCCTTTACGACGAGACCAACGACGATGTGTGGTTCGCTGCCGCCTCTGGCGAGGGCTCAGACTTTGTGCGGGGCATGCGGTTAGCGTTGGGACAAGGCGTTGTGGGTTGGGTGGCGCAGCAAGGCCAGCCGGTGCTGGTGCCAAACGTGTCTGAGGACTCTCGCTTTTTTGACGACTTTGATAGAGAAAGTGGCTTCACCACCCGTTCGATTCTTTGTGTCCCGTTGCAGACCAAGGGTCAGACTATTGGGGCCATCGAAGCGATGAACAAGGAAAGTGGCCCTTTTGATGAGGAAGATCTAAAATTGCTGACTTCACTGGCAGCGCCGGCAGCCACCGCCATCGAAAATGCCAAGTTGTACGAGGCATTGCGCCAGGGGATGCGCAGGCTGGAAGAGACTCAGGCGCAACTCGTCCAATCAGCCAAATTGGCGGCTGTTGGCGAGCTAGCGGCTGGGGTCGCCCACGAAATCAACAATCCTCTCACCAGCATTATGGGCTTCACCCGCTTGCTGCTGGAGGATCTCTCTCCTGACCACGCGATGCGCGCCGACCTGGAGACCGTGGACCGCGAAGCGGCTCGCGCCCGTCAAATTGTGCGGGGATTGCTCGACTTTGCTCGTGCTGGAGATCCAGTGCTGGCTCCAGTTGATTTGAATGCTCTCGTCGAGGAGGCCGTGATGCTCGTTTGCACCCGCTCGGTGCTTGCAAGAATCTCTTTGGAGAAGGACCTGTCACCTCTGCCGCCGATGATGCTCGATACTAATCAAATCAAGCAAGTCTTGGTGAATTTGCTGAACAACGCCGTGCAGGCTATGCCAGGCGGTGGACGCCTCAGCGTTTTTACCCGGCTTACTGAGCGCGAGGTAGATGAAGTTTCTTGCCAAATGGCTGCGATCTACGTGAGCGACACCGGTTTGGGTATCGTCCCCGAAAATCTAGGGCGGGTCTTCGATCCCTTTTTCACCACCAAGGAGGTGGGCCAGGGGACAGGTCTGGGGCTTTCGGTTAGCTACAGTATCGTTGAGAAACATAACGGCCGGATTGAAGTGGAGAGTGCGCCGGAAGAGGGCAGCACCTTTATCGTGCTTTTGCCGGTCAATGATAGCGAGTAGTGAATAGATTTGCCAGAGTTGAGGATAAGGGACCGTGAACGAACATATCCTTGTGGTAGACGATGAACCCGGTGTACTTGCCGCCTGCGTGCGCACGTTGACTCGTGCGGGGTACGTGGTCGAAGGTGTTGGGGGTGGCGAAGCTGCGCTGGACCGATTGACACAGGAGGTCTTTGACTTGCTGCTGACCGACCTCCGTATGCCAGGCCGGGATGGGCTGGACTTGCTGGCCGAGGCCAAAGAATTGGATCCTCACTTGTCAGTTGTGATGATTACGGGCTATGGGACGATGGACGATGCGTTGCGGGCTATTCGGCTGGGGGCACAGGGGTTTCTGCTCAAGCCCTTTGAGCCGGACGAGTTGGTGGAAGCAGTACAAGACAGCTTGCGGCGGCGAGAATTGGTACGGGACAGTTTGCGTCTACAGACCTTGTTGCCGCTGCTAGAGATTAACGAAGCTTTGCGCGCCACCGATGGCGCTTTGAGCCTGGTCCAACGTATCCTCGAAGTCGCTCTGCGTGAGACTGGCGCTTCACGGCTGTGGTTGACGATGAAAGATAGCTCCAGCGACAATCTGTCCACGGTGACTTCTGTGGCCAGCCTTGACAGCGAAAGTATGCTGCTGCCGGCCTCGGTGCCAGAGCAAGTCTTTAAAACCGGAGAGCCGGTGTGGGTCGAGGCTGACGGATGCCTGCATAGTAATCCAGCGGAGGCCCGTCGTGTGGTTGCCCTGTCGCGCCCGCTGTTAATGAAAAATCAAGTAGTCGGCGTATTAAACGCAGAAAAAGCCCGGGACCTGCCTCCCTTTAGCCAGATTGGCCTGGAACTATTGTCGTTGCTCAGTGGACAACTGGCTATTGCCATTGAGAACGTAGAATTGCATCAACGACAGCAGGCATTACGTACTTTCAATGAGGATATCATCCAAACAATGACCAACGGGTTGGTGGTGGTGGATGAAACGGCACGAGTAACTGTCTTCAATAAAGCGGCTGCCACTCTCTTGGGCTACGGGGCGAAAGAGGTGCTGGGGACGCTCTTGCGCGATGCGATACCGGGCGCCAGCGCGTTGTCCGACGTCATCGAGGGCACGCTGCGCGATATCAGCGAAGCACTTCCTCCATATCCGGCAGGTAATGGGGGAATGGTGCGGATGAACTCTATTCCCTCTCCCATCATCAGGGGTTCCCTGAATGAAGTGAACGTGCGTCACAGAGATGGCAACCTTGTACCATTGGCGGTGAGTGCCTCGCCTCTGTGTAATAGTGATGGCAAAGTAATGGGAGTTGTCTGTTTGTTTGAGGATTTGAGCCAGGCAAAGACCCTGGAAGCCGAACGTCGTCGATTGGACCGGCTGGCGGCGCTGGGTGAGATGTCGGCTGTAGTGGCTCACGAGATTCGTAACCCGATGGCTGGCATCGCTGCCGGTGTCGAGTACCTGGGCAAGAGCATCCCGGAGGGCTCACCTCATAAGGAAGATATGGCTATGATCATGGGTGAGATTGAGCGCGTCAACCGAATTTTAGAAGATATTTTGAGTGTGGCTCGCCCCTTTCAGCTTAATCTCAGTGCCCAGGCGTTGCCAGATATTATAGAAGAAGTGCTGAATCGCTGTCAGCCATCTATCGAGAACAAGGGGATTCGTGTAATGTGTCGCTATGCACCGTCGCTGCCCCAGGTACAGGCCGACCGAGAGCGAATGGAACAGGCATTGACCAATCTGGTACTCAATGCAGTTGAGGCAATGCCTACTGGTGGGACACTCAGCATTCACCTGCGCATCAAAGGTCACTGGCTGACCATCGCCATTTCCGATTCGGGACCTGGCATCCCACCGGAAGCGCAGCGGCGCATTTTCGAGCCTTTTTTCACTACCAAAACGCGGGGCACTGGCCTGGGATTGGCCATCGCACGGCGGGTGATTGAGGAACATGGCGGCGCTATCGATGTCTCGAGCGAACTGGGCAAGGGCACCACATTTGCCATTCAGTTGCCCCTTTTTACTTAAGGAGACGTGTAGGCGTGAGTGCTCACATCCTCATCGTAGACGACGAAGACACATTGCGTTACTTTCTGAAACGAGTCTTGGAAGACGAAGGGTATCAGGTTAGCGAGGCCGCCAACGGTCAGTCTGCCCTCGATTTGTTGGCGCGCGAAACCTTTGATTTGGCCCTGGTGGATTTGCGTATGGCCGGTGTGGATGGGCTGGAGGTAATGCGTCACTTCCGCCAGCAGTCGCCAGAGACTCAGATTATCATTCTCACTGCCTACGCCAGCGTGCCGTCAGCAGTAGAGGCGCTGCGTCATGGTGCCCACGACTATTTGACCAAACCGTTTGATACCGGGGAGTTACTGGTCAGCGTAGCCGACGGCCTGGCGCGACGAAGTGCCCAGGCTCCGTCGTTGACCAGACCACCCAGGGAGCGGCTGTCCTACGGCGACCTTACACTGGACTACGCTATGCACCAGGTGACTCGTCAAGGTCAGGTATTGGATCTCACTCCCACTGAATTCGACCTGCTGGCTTGCCTGATGGAGTCCCCTAACACCGCTCTCGACGCGGTGACAGTGCTCCGGCAGATCCGTGGCTACGAAGCCACTGAGAGCGAAGCACGAGCTATTGTGCGCGTCCACGTACATCGACTGCGCCAAAAGCTGGAGCCAGATGCTACCAACCCCTGCTACGTCGTTACTGTGGTCGGCGGTCGTTATATGTTTACCCCGCCCGTTGAGTAGACGTGCTCTTTTCCCCGGGGGAATAATGTAATCCCTCTTGTGACAACCAAACGGGGCGATTTTCGTCACTGAGAGTAGCGCGCTTCGCTCCTACTCGGATGAAACTTTTGCGCGCATGGTGCGTCTAAAAAGGAGGGGTATTCTCCTGTATGAGGGCTACTAATTTGTCGTAGGTGGTGTCGAGCCATTCGGGGATGACACGCATACCAGCGATGACCGACATAAAGTTGGTGTCGCCGTGCCAGCGAGGCACTACGTGGATGTGAATGTGATCGTCAATGCCCGCACCGGCCGCCTTGCCGATATTGATGCCGACGTTGAATCCGGCCGGGTTCATTGCCTGACGCAGCAACTGCGTGAAGTAAGAAACCAGATGCATCATCTCGGCTTGGACCTCAAGAGGCAGCTCTTCCAGGCTGCCCACGTGTTCGTAGGGCAAAACCATCAGGTGGCCATTGTTATAAGGATAGAGATTCAGGATCACAGAAGTGTACTGGCCGCGAAAGAGGACGTAATTCTCCCGGTCCTGCTCGGGGCCCTGCGCCAACTTCTGGCAAAAGACGCAACCTTCATCCTTCTTGTCATTGCTGATGTATGCCATGCGCCATGGTGTCCAGAATCTTTTCAAGAGAATCTCCGTTTGTCGTGGATGATGCAAGAAGTGATCTGAAGTAGCGCTCAGCACTTGTCCAGAAATAACTCGGTGCTTTTGCCATCAGTTTACACCTGATTTGCCGATTAAAATGCAAAGTTATTAGCGGACAAGTACTCAGTATTTTACCAAAGGGCGCTGATCCACGCAAAGACCCAGGAATCAGGAATATAAGGGCAAGGCCATTACGCGCCAGGAATACGTTGGTGGCTCTTTTGTCCACGTAATTAGTTGTCTGATCCAGAAGCTGCCTGGCATTGCTGTCTACAATTTCACAATAAAGTTTGGTAGGCTGCTTTGGCTGTGGTATAATGTCGCCTGCCTGAGAATCTATTCGAGGGACCACTCGGCTTCAGCCATTGGGGTGGCCCGGGGTGAATCTGGAGCCTGACCTGATCCTTTTTTTTTGGAAATAGGCTCTGCGGAACTCTTGGAGGTGTCATGACAAAGACGTCAGATTATAGAATAAGCCGGCGCGGGTTTGTAGCTGGCGTTGTCGGACTGATTGGTGCCGTTATGTCAGCCGTCATCGGACTGCCCGTGATCGGCTACATAGTATCACCTGCTCTCAAAAACGGCGGGGGAGAGGAGTGGATTACACTGGGTCCGGTGTCAGCCGTCGAGCCTGGGAAGCCCACTCCTTTCACCTTCTCCCGGATGGAGGAGGTGGGCTGGAGACGCGCCAGGATCAACCGAACGGTATACGCCGTCCCCAGCAGTGAGAATTTCACTGTTTTCTCCGATGCTTGCACACACCTGAGTTGTAAAGTGCATTGGAGTGAGGAACGAAATGCATTTGTTTGCCCTTGCCACGACGGCGTCTTCGACAAGGAAGGAAACGTGGTAAGTGGTCCTCCTCCTGAACCATTGCATCGTTTTGAAGCCAAAGCAGAAAATGAGCAGCTAATGATCTTGGTGGAGGCATGATATGGCGACCAGGACGACAAGGATGATTGACTGGCTTGATGAACGGGCGGGTCTGTTAACCGTTTGGAACACGATCTTCGATCGGAAGATCCCTAAAGTCAATTGGTGGTATGCGCTGGGCAGCGCGTCGCTTTTCCTGGCCATTATGCAGGCGTTGACAGGTATATTCCTCACTGTCTATTACGTCCCCACACCTGAGGAGGCATACAGCAGCATCCAATACATTATGAATGATGTGGCCTTCGGCTGGCTGGTGCGAGGGATGCATCATTGGGGAAGTACGCTGATGGTCGTCGTTGTTTTCCTTCATATGCTGCGGGTGTTCTATTATGGGGCCTACAAGTATCCGCGGGAAGTCACCTGGCTGACCGGCGTATTGCTGTTGCTGGTGACAATGGGGTTGGGTTTCACCGGCTATCTTCTGCCGTGGAATCAGCGCGCTTATTGGGCGACTGCGGTGGGAAGCAGCATTGTCGGGACGGTGCCCCTAATCGGAGATTTTTTGCTGCGAGTGATACGCGGTGGTGACGAACTGACCATCCTCACACTATCTCGATTCTATGGCGTTCACATCTGGTTCCTACCGGCTTCGCTGTTTGGCGTCATCGGCGTGCACCTGTATCTGGTCATCCGCAACGGAATCAGCAATATGCCGAAACAAGACGAATAACGTCGGGAGAAGAAACCGGTGAACGACCACGACAAGGAAATTGTCCAGAAGCGTTACCAGGAAGAGAAGAGCCGGGGGGTCAAGTTCTTCCCTGACATCATTTACAAAGACGCAATCGTTGCTTTCTCTATCTTTATCCTCTTAGTAGGATTGGCAATGTTCGTTGGTGTGCCTCAAGAGCCGCCGGCCGACCCTAGTGATGCCAGCTATGTACCTCGGCCGGAATGGTATTTCCTGTTTCTGTTTGAAATGCTGAAATTCTTCCCAGGACGAATCGAGTTCATTGGGACAGTGGTCATCCCTGGCATTGCCATCCTCTTACTTCTACTGCTGCCTTTCTATGATCGTCACATCAAGCGGCACCCACGCAACCGTCCAATCGCGACGGTTACTATGTCTGCCATTGTGATCGGGATGGTTGCACTGACCATTCGGGCGGTGATTACCACACCGCCCCAGGTGGAGGCAGTGGGGCTTACATATCAAGAAAAGGTAGCAGCCGGCCAGGAACTCTATGTTGAACATTGCGCCGAGTGCCACGGCGAAGAGGGCGAAGGCGGCTTGGTCGAAGACGTGGAAGGGCTGGAAGGGACCTACCTGGAGGCCATCAACAGCGAGGATTATCTCTACACGCGCACCGACGAGACTACCTATAACCTCATCGAATACGGGCAACCGAACCTGGGCATGCCGGCCTTTGGCCTGGCTTATGGCGGCGAGCTTACCACCCAACAGATCAACGCTATTGTCACCTTCGTCCGCAGTTGGGACGATCGAATCATTATCGAAGAAGAGGAGATGGCTATCCCGGTCCTGGCTGAAGGGGAGATTCCCGATTACGAGACTCACGTCTATCCCATCTTCAGACGCCGCTGCCTTTCCTGTCACCGGGAAGGCAAGGAGAAGGGTAATTACATCGTATCCGACTACCAGAGCGTTATGACCAGCGGCGACTACGCGCCCAACGTCATCGGTGGGGATCTGGGCAGCAACCTCATCCGTATGATCAATCGGGAGGAAATCGAGGCAGGTGGGCCAATGCCACCCACCCGACCGCTGCGTCCGGAGGAGATCGACATCATCACTCGCTGGGTCGAGGCAGGGGCGCTACCGGTGCGGGCCGAGCCCACTCCTACTCCTACCATCGAGGCAACCGAGGGTATCACCGGCACACTGGAAGCACCTGGTGTAGAGGCGACGGAGGGCATCACCGGCACGCTGCAGGCGCCTGGTGTAGAGGCGACGGAAGGTATCACCGGCACACTGGAAGCGCCCGGTGTAGAGGCAACGGAGGGTATCACCGGCACGCTAACGCCTGGTGTAGAGGCGACGGAGGGTATCACCGGCACGCTGGAAGCAACCGAAACGGTTACAGCAACCGCCGTGCCCTCGGAGCCGTAGCCAGCCCTTACAGCTTTACTCAAAGACTGACATAGTCTTGAATGATAGTTACACTGTAGCTACTCAGCCATCCTTGCGAAGGTTAAGAATAGCTTTGCCAATGGGGCAATTTTCGGTAGACCCAGGCATTTTTGCTCTGAAAATTAGTATCTTCTCAATATCTTGGGGTAGGGGCAGGTCCTGCGCCTGCCCCGGCGGGCAACCGCAAGGGTTTGCCCCTACTTTTTGAGAAGATACGAAAATTCTTACCAAACCTTCGCAAGGGTTATCTGGCCTGAGTAGTAACGTTACACTTGCCCTTAATTGGGCTTTGCCTATAATTCATAATAATTGAGCGCTGGCGATTTTTGAATCGGACGCAATCGCTTGCGCTCCCTGCAAGCAACTGTGTCCTGAGAAGATCCGTCTGTCCCAGTTTCATACGACGGGAGGTGAAGAGATATGTACATTTACCGCCCTACGCTAGCGCGATTGTCAATAGTACTTGTTCTCCTGGCCTCTATCGCCTGCGGCATTGGAAGCGTTGCTCCTACTCCGACGCCCCTTCCGCCTACACCTACGTCTACCCCGGAGTCTAAGGCGGTCTCGTCGCTCGAGGCTGTCAAAAATGCCACCATCCAGATTGAGGCCCAGGGCAGTTTCATAGATCCCGAAGTTGGCCTCCAATTAAACGTGGCCGGCCGGGGCTCAGGTTTTATCATTGACGAGTCGGGAATCGCTGTGACGAACAACCATGTGGTCACTGGTGCTGCTTTACTCAAGGTGTGGGTCAGCGGTGAAAGCGAGCCACGCAATGCCAAGATTCTCGGCGCTTCCGAATGCTCCGATCTGGCTGTTATTGACATTGAGGGCAATGGGTACCCCTACCTCGAATGGTATGACGGCCCGATCACCCCGGGTCTCGATGTATATGCTGCCGGCTTCCCTCTGGGTGATCCAGAGTTCACGCTTACCCGAGGCATCGTATCCAAGGAGCGTGCGAGCGGTGAGACATCCTGGGCCTCGGTTGATGCGGTCATTGAGCACGATGCTACGATCAACCCGGGAAACTCCGGAGGCCCGCTGGTGACCCAGGATGGCAAGGTAGTTGGCATCAACTATGCCAGCGATCCCAACTTCAATCAATACTTTGCCATTGCCCGTGACGAGGCACTCAGGGTCATCGAGCGATTGAGTACAGGGCAAGATGTGGACTCGATTGGTGTGAACGGTAGCGCCGTAAACAATGGCCAGGATTTCTCCGGCATCTGGGTCGCATCGGTGAAGTCAGGCTCACCTGCCAACACTGCGGGTGTTAAAGCAGGAGACGTCATCGTTAGACTCGAAGGGCTGGTCCTGGCGGCTGATGGCACGATGGCCGACTACTGCGATATTCTGCGCAGTCACAGCCCGGGAGATACGCTCAGTATGGAGGTGGTGCGTTTTGCGACTCAAGAAGTGCTCGAAGGGCAACTCAATGGACGTGAACTGGAACAGTCGTTCTCGTTTGCGCAAGAACTAGAACAGGAAGTCGGCACAAGTACGGACGCTGTCACTTACGCCAACTACAACACCATTACCGATGATTCGGGTGCGATCACCATGGAAGTCCCCCAGGAATGGAATGATATCACGGGCTTGCCTTGGACTTGGGGGGGGGGAGACGAGGTTGTCGGCGTATCCATCGTCGCTTCAAGTAACATCGACGACTTCTACAGCACATACTCAACCCCCGGGGTCTTTTTCGGCGCATCCACGGTCCTGGCCCAGAGGTACGATACGTCTACTCTTCTGGATCAAATCTCCTTTAGCGGCGATTGTACATCCGAGGGGCGCTTCGACTATAACGACCCCCTCTACACAGGGCTGTACGATCTCTACAGCAATTGCGGCGAAGCCGGCAGCGCGGTTATTAACCTGGCTGCTGTGCCGGAGGATGGCTCGTTTATCATATTGCTCCAGGTTCAAGCAGTGAGTGAAGCGGACCTGGATGCATTGGATCGCATCCTCAACAGTTTCCAGGCGGTTGGCGACCTATCTGCGGGAGAGGGGGTTTCGTCTGAGTCGGGGGCGGGACCGGAGTCACCAACACCGGCTCCCAGCAGCGATATCCCGGCTGAGTGGTTCCCGCCAGACGGGAAAGCAAGTATCGTTTTGGTGAACGATGCCAACGCCGATCTGGTTTTCACGATGGCCAACCAGGAACACAGGCTGGTAGCCCACACTCAGAAGGTGGCCATTTATGACCCCGGCACCTATAATTACACCGCTAGCGATCCACGTTTTGATTCCCAAAACGCTAGCTGTACTTTGCAGGCTGACGCCATCTATTATTGGTACACCGACGATAGCAGTTGGGGGACTTGTGCCCAAATCTGGCCATAAGAATCCCTGCCGCCTATAGCGTAGCTCGAAAAGAAAAGGGCGCGTTCAAAATGGGTTGTAGGGACATCCCTTGCGGGTGTCCAGGGCAGGTGCACCCGCAGGTCCCCTCTGGGGAAGACCTGCCCCTACCAACCCATTTTGAATACACCCAAAAGAAGAAGCCGCCGCCTGTCTCAGGCGGCGGCTTCTTGTTACAAGAGCGCTCAATCTTAAAGAGGGAGCAAGTTTGCTCGAAACGGCGATCAGCGGTAAAGTATGCCTGGTTTCAATGGGAACAACGACCCCGCGAAGCTCATAAATGGGCAGGGTGAAGAGTGAGGTGCTCGTGGTCAGACGACGATGGGGGCAACTGCTGTTGCTCCTGCTTTTATTAACTGCCTGTGGCCGCTCTTTGACAACCGCATTGCCTACGCCAGAAGATATGCCAAGTGGTACTTCTCTATCCACACCGGTAGCTCAGGCGAGCCTCCTTGCTCCTACTGCCTCCCATGTGCCGACCAGTAGAGTCACGCCCCAACCGACCCGCCTCCCCACGCCCACTCCGGCCGTTCCTCCCATGCCTATCCCTACACCTTCCGGACCACCTACGGATACCTACGTCGTCCAGTCAGGCGACACATTGAGCAGCATTGCCCTCTACCGCTGCGGTTGTGAGATAGAGGAGCTGGCGGCGCTCAACGGCATTGAAGACCCATCCAGCTTACAGGCTGGTCAGCCCCTGCTGATTCCGGTCAAAACCGACCAGATTGGCCCATCCTTTCCCTTGCTGCCTGACAGCGAGGTAGTCTACAGCCCAGCCTATGTGGATTTTGACGTCGCCGGATTCATCCAGCAGCAGGGTGGTTACCTGGCGGAGTATACAGAGTTGGTGAACGGTCACGAGGCCACCGGTGCCCAGATTGTGGATATGGTCTCGCAGCGATTCAGCGTCGGGCCGCGGGCGTTGTTGGCACTGCTGGAGTATCAGAGTGGATGGGTGACAGGTCAGCCGGCGAATGAGGGGGCGCAGTATTTTCCGTTAGGTCTGGAGGACGGCGGGCGGGCCGGGCTTTATCTTCAACTCAGTTGGGCAGCCAATCACATCAACGAGGGCTATTACGGCTACAAGCGACAGGGTACCCTGGCCTTTCGCTTCCCCGGCGGGGAGCGCGTTCTGGCAGCCGACGGGTTGAACGCCGGGACGGTGGGTATCCAAAACTTGCTGGCGTTGACCCGCGATGGGGAGACGTGGCGCCAGGCGGTGAGTGAGCAGGGATTTATTCGCACTTACAGTACGCTCTTCGGGGACCCATACGCACGAGCAATCGAGCCCCTCGTTCCGGCCGACTTGACCCAACCCTCATGGTTTTTGCCATGGGAGGGAGGACACACCTGGTATTTTAGCGGTGGGCCACACGCTGCATGGGGAGAGGGGAGCGCCTGGGCTGCCCTGGATTTCGCTCCCCCCGACGTACGTGGTCACTGTGCCATCTCAGGTGAATGGGCGACGGCAGTGGCCTCAGGCCTGGTGCTGCGCAGCGGCGACGGCCAGGTTCTGATTGACGTCGACGGCGACGGTCATGAACAGACGGGCTGGGTACTTTTCTATCTGCATGTTACGCCGGGGGAGCAGGTTCAGGCAGGAGCGATGTTGGCGCAAGGAGACCCGGTGGGCCACCCTTCGTGTGAGGGGGGCATAGCCGACTCCAGCCATTTACACATTGCCCGCCGCTACAACGGCGAGTGGATGGACGCCGCCGGCCCGGTGCCGATGGTTCTTTCTGGATGGAAGGCTATGGCCGGGCTGGGCCAATACGAAGGGAAATTAGTGAAAAGGGATCAGGTCCGCCAGGCGTGCGAGTGCTGGGAGGATGAGAAGAACGGGGTGGTTTCGGACAACGCCGTGCTGGATGCTGGGAGATAAGGGATATTTATGGTGACCATGCCCTCATCCAGTATGCCCTGAACAGTATAATCAACTGAAAGGTTGAGCAAACTGGTCAGAGCTAATCCTTTCTCACATCAGCCGAATACGCTCCTCCAGTACTTCACTGAGCGTTTGCGGGATGATAGATTGCACCTCTGTGTCTCGTGCCAATTCCCACTCCGATCCCTCATCGGGGATTGGCGTAAGAGCGATATCGCCAGTTTCAATGTAATCCTAAAGTTCCTCACCTACAAATCGCCGGGCGGTCTCGGCTAAGATGGCGGCGCCAATCGGCAGAGCTTCCTCGTCCAGGTCAAAGGTGGAGGTGTGCAAGTAACGCGGCTCGGCGCCAGGTGGTTTGACACCCAGACGAAACATGGCGCCTTTGGCCGCCTTGGCCATAAAGCTGAAATCCTCGGCGCCCATAGTCTTCTGCTCGGTGCCAACCTTATCTCTCCCCAGAAGCTCGCTCCCGACCTGACGCAGCCAGCCGACGACGATGGGATCGTTATAGGTGGCCGGATAGCCGCGTTCAATTTGCAGGTGGTAATCTCCGCCGAAGGCACGGGTGATCCGCATCGCATACTCCACTTCCTGAATAAGCTGCTCGCGGACGTCGTCGGCAAAGCTCCGCAGGGTGCCCTCAAGATACACCGCATCGGGAATGACGTTATCGGTGCTGCCGCCCCGAATGACACCCACCGAAACCACGGAGGGTTGCAAAGGCGCTACCCGTCTCGAAGGGAGCGCGTAAAGCGCATTGAGCACCTGTGACGCCAGCCAGATGGGGTCGAGCGCCTGGTGAGGAAAAGCAGCGTGCCCGCCTTGCCCTATGATGTGCGCGCGAAAGGTGTCTACAGCCGCGCCGACCCAACCGTCTCCCACCGAGACTCGGCCTGTATCCAGTGACCCGTCTACGTGCAGGGCAATCACCGCGTCGACCCCTTCCAGCGCACCATCGGCGATCATACGCGGGGCTCCGCTAGTCCCCTCCTCGTCACCCATTTCCTCCGAGGGTTGAAAGAGAAAGCGCACCTGGCCCGGCAGGTTGTGGTGGCTGAGCAGCGTCGCTGCCCCCAGCAGCATCGTAGTATGGGCATCGTGGCCGCAGGCGTGCATCTTCCCCGGCACCTGTGAGGCGTATTCCACCTCGTTTTCTTCCTGGATGGGCAGGGCATCCATGTCGGCCCGGATGCCGATGACGGGGCCGTCGTCTGCTCCCAGATAGCCGACCACGCCCGTCTTGCCGACGCCGGTCTGCACCCTGAGGCCTAGGTTGGCCAGAATCGTCGCAACCAATTCTGCGGTGCGATGAACGTCAAAGCCCAGTTCGGGCTGGCGATGGATGGTTCTGCGCCACTGGGTCAGTTGTTGTTGGATTTCTCGCGCTTCTTTTAGCATGGCTTTTCCTTGCACATGAACTATTTCATCTGGCGATGGGCGTGTTATTCGCGGATTCCGGTGGTTACACTTCCAGCTTGTAGCTATAGTATTCGGTCTGGCATGGTGGTCCCCAGGCGACATTCAAGGTACGCGCTGTGAGATCTATGAGCAATGAAGCAATGGTTTGTTGGCGCTCCAGGGGCGGCTCGCTTTCGTCGACGTGATTGCAAATGGACTGTGGGTAGTTGACGTGGTCGGAGAGAAAGGCCTTGAAAGATTTCAGGCTTAACTTGCCGCGTTGGCTGCGCATCAAGCGGATCGCCCGGTTATAGCGCACCCGCGAGGCAATTAACTCGTCGCTGGCCTTTTCGATGACCCGCATCCGCCGCGAAAGATAGTTGTTGGTATGCGCCAACATGCCATCAATGCCATAGATGACGTCGAAATCTTCGGCGGAGACTTCGACGTTGTACATCTCGCCGCTCACGTGCACGATGAGGTGATTGTAGCCGGCTGCCCGGCGGCGGTTGAGGGCGGCACGGATGGCATCGGCCAGGGTACGGGCAGCCAACACCGCCCGGGAGACGAAAATGCGCGGCACGCCAATGCGGGCATCATTCGGATAAACCGAGTCGCAGCACTGAGCAATGCCATATTCGTTAAACCCAATGTTGGGTAGTAATCCACCGTAGGTGATGGCCAGGTAGACCGGCTCGTCGTCCGGCCTGGCGTGCACCAGGTAAAGATTGGCAATGTCATCCGGTAGCCAGTCTTCATTGTGTCCGACCAGAAGAGAGCCGTCGGCGGTCACTTCAGGTGCAGCCGCCAGGCTGGTACAACCGGTGTGTAACGCATCCTCGGTTATAGCCTCGACACAATTAAGCACCAGCAAATCATTGAAGTCAACTTCAGCGCCATCGGCGATACCTTGCAGTTCTTGTACGTATTGGTACACGCTTTCCTCGGCGAAGGGGAGATACTTACGCGCGTGGAGGACAGCTTCGTCCCAGTCAGCTATCCCTATCTTTTCTCCCTCTCTTTCGAAATAGCGGCGATAGGTAGCCAGCATCTGATGCACAACCTCCTGGCGATCCACCCCGATTTGCCTCCCCATCTCGTAATGGCTCCCCTCTACGTAGACGATGGGCACAGGTTGGCTGCTGCCAGGGGCTCCACCCGTATGGGATGAAGAATGAATGGTATCCGTCATAAAAAAACTCCAATCAGGCGATCTTTTGTCCTCTCAGGGACGTTTCGCAACGAAAATTAATCGGGTGTGTTCAAAATGGGTTGTAGGGGCGGGCGCCAGGCCCGCCCTGGGCACCCGCGAGAGGTGCCCCTACAATCGAAGTTGAATGCAAATTAATCATAACTTTGACATTATAGCACACCAGAGGATCAAAAGGGAAGAAAAAAGCTACGGCGTGATGGTTCAAGAATTTAGCAGCGAGTTATTGCAAAACTCGCACAGGCCCGTCTCGTTTACGACACCTTTCGTAGCTCTTTTCCATGCCATTAATACATTTATGTGTTATAATGTAGTTACGTTAGTCTGAAGAGCGGCTGTTGAGAATGGCAGGTCTCGGTTGATAAGTGGGGTGGGGAGATATGGAGAAAGTAAGGGGCAAGGTGATAGCCTTCTGCCTGGATTGCAAGCAGGCCATCACCCTGGGATCTGACCCCGGGGAGGGGCAGAAAATTGTGTGCTCCAACTGTGGCGCTCACCTGGAAATCATCAACCTGAAACCGCTGGAGCTGGATTGGGCTTACAGCGAATTTGAACATAATTGGGAGGTAGATGACGAGAATTGGGACTAGAGGGCCAGCGCATGGTCATACCCACGTGCGGGTATTATATGAGTGAGAGTGATGCGCCAGGGACCTGGAATCACGGCGTCCCCTTTGTAATCCCTATAAGCTTCTGCTTGATTCAACTCAATCCCTAATGACCACTATACCTGAAACACAGCTATCAAGGAGCCAACGATGAACAAACACAGATTGCAAATAGGATTGGCCATCGCGCTGGTGATGCTGGCCATTCTGGCGTGTGGCTTTAACGTCAGCACCGCCAACATCAAGGACGCGAATATGGCGCGAGACTACGACGGGACTCAATTGACGACTGTCTTCGCCCCAGACGAGACGTTCTACTGCATTGTCACGTTAGCCAACGCCCCGGACGATACCACCGTGAAAGCAGCCTGGACAGCCGTCGAGGCCGAGGGTGTGGAACCCAACTTTTCCATTGACGAAGCAGAACTGACCAGCGGCAGTAACACGCTCCATTTTAAGCTGAGCAACGACAATCTCTGGCCAGGGGGGAAATACAAAGTAGACCTTTACCTGAATGGCAAACTGGAGCGAACCCTCGAGTTTGAGGTCCAGTGAGTTATAATACCCGCAGTACGCAGTGCTTGCCACTAGTCCCTCTCTATGCGCGTAACGGATACCACCTCTCCTCCACGCAGATAAACGCGCGGGATGCGGGGCATCAACTGGGTGACCACCTCGT
>CAYTNQ010000010.1:0-57659 GCA_964439175.1 uncultured Anaerolineales bacterium
GACCTCTCCTTGCCGACCTCAACCGTAGGCGCTACGTTGCTCACCCGGACGCGGGTCGTTGCCGTCGCTTTACGCCCCCTCCGATCCGTAGCCTGCACCCCTATCAGATACTCCCCTTCGTCGTAAAACACATAAGTGACGCCAGCCCCCTCGGCATCATCGTACTTCCCATCCCCGTCCAGATCCCACCTATAGCTGACGGTCTCCGGCACCGCACCAATCACCCCGGCCACGAAAGAAATCGGGCTCCCTTCTTTTCCTGTGTATGGACCCCCAGCCCTGACTGTCAACACCGGAGGACCGGGCGTAAATGTGGGCGTGAGGGTAGGGGCGGGCGTAGGAGTAGCCGCAACCAAAGCCAAAACCAGGGTAGATGTCGGAAGCCGCGCTACCAGGGCATCCTGTTTGACCACCTCAATTACCTGAGGTCGGACAGGTGCCAGGTGGGAGACCTCCCGGGTATCGACACCGTAGTCCGCAGCAACCTGAGGCACCAGTTTCACCGGCAGCCATTGCTGGGGATTGCGTTGCAAGCCCAGCGTGGCCGTGGCGAAAATGAGGGACCAACCAATTACCAGGAATACCAGCAACAGCCCATCAAAGTGAAAGGCTCTCCAGCGCCCCTGGCTCGCTTCATCTCGCCTGCTTTTACCGTCTTGCATTACAATTCGTTTTTAACGTATCTTCCCAATATCTTGGGGTAGGGGCAGGTCCCGCGCCTGCCCCGGCGGGCAACCGCAAGGGTTTGCCCCTACTTTTTGAGAAGATACTTTTTAACCTATGTCCAGATCCTAATTTGCCTCCAGGGATACCTCTTCCTCCTCACGAGACTGGACCTCGGGCGTCGAAAGAACGGAAGAGGACATATCCACAGGCATCACTTTAGGCAACGTGAAGAAAAACGTGCTCCCCTTGCCTACTACACTCTTCACCCAGACCTGTCCCCCGTGAAGTTCAACCAGATGTTTGACGATCGTTAATCCTATGCCCATACCACCGTGCCCGGCTATATGCTCTGCACGCGCCTGGTAGAATCGTTCAAATATGCGCCCTTGATCATCACTTGCAATGCCCACGCCATTATCGCAGACACTCACCTGAATTGCTTTTCCGAGATCCTGGGCTGCAACTCCAATGTGCCCCCTTTCAGGCGTAAACTTAATGGCATTTGACAGAAGATTTGAGATTACTAACCCAATTTTCTCAGCATCTGCCCGGATAGATGGCAATTCAGACGGGAGATCAACCTCTATTACGTGACCTTCCAATTCCGCCATAGGTTGAAAGTCGCCAGTCACTTTTCTGATAATATCTCGAACATCCACGGTTGTCAGTCGCAGAAAGGTTGTGCCTGCGTCCAGGCGTTGAATAGTAAGCATGGCGTCAACCATAGTGCGCATACGCAGCGTGCTGACGACGAGAAAGCGCATCGGCCCACCCAGTTTTTCAGGAACTCTTTTCTCCACAAAGCTGGCGTAACCCATCATCGCTCCCAGGGGAGTACGCAATTCGTGAGCCGCAATGTTAATGAATTGCGTCTTCAGATCATCCAGGTGCCGAAGTTCCTCGTACGCTCGCTGAGTCGCTTCAAAAAGCTGCGCGTTCTTTATGGCAATAGCAGATTGGTTGGCAAGAGTACCCAGTAGCCGTTCGCTGTCCTCATTCAGCAACTCGACCTGCCGATAGCCAACATCAGGCACAAGCGTCAACATGCCAATTGTTTCCTGTCCAGCAATCAGCGGGGCAATGAGTATCTCAGAAACATCCTCCATTGAATAAGATCCATCCAGCGACCAGCCGTTAAGATCGGAGAGCCCGATGACCCATGGCTTAGCCGATTCCAGGAAGATGCGCATCTCTCCATTTTCTGCAAAGGCCAAACTGGGGAAACCATCAGCTATGTCTGGTGAGGAGGCCTTAGGCACTAACACTTGCCCGCTCTCATCCAGCAAAAGGACGACGACTTGATCGATGCCATGGATGGAGGCCTGCACACTGGTAGTGACCGCATTTAAGACGTGATCCAAGTTCAGGCCTGACTTAACCGTGACGGCAGTGCTACTCTCATACAGAGCAATTAATTCATCGATTCTGTTTTGCAGCGCACTCGTATACCCGGCCAGACTCTCGGTCATATGATCCAGCGAACGAGCCAGCGAACCGATTTCGTCGCCAGAGGAGATATGGGTGCGTCGGGTAAAGTCTCCGCCGGCCACTGCCATAGCATTTTCCATCAAATGTTGCAACTGGCCCGTAATAGCGTTCGCCATCAAGTAGCCAATGCCGAACACCAACAACAGAGCAGTGGCAAAGATCAACGCCATCTGATTGCGGGCGGTAGCGCCGTACGACACAATGAACGTGGGTTGCAAAGCAACTGAATAAAACCCCTGCGGTTCCCCTCTGGCCCAGAAAACACCGAACAGGAGATCATATTCGCGCCCATCTAAAGAGACAGATCTTCTTAGACTAGAATCACCCCCTAAAGCCAGTATCCTGCGCGCATCGGGCCCAATCGCCAAAGCCGCTGAGGTTTCTTCACCGCCGGGCAGAGTGGTGTCGATCACATTCCCTTCAAGATCGTAAAGAGTGACGTCAGCAAAGCTTGCTTGTGAGAGAGACTGAAGCAAATTGCGTACATAACTACTGACCAGGGCCGCACCGACAACTTCGTCATCTCGTTTCACAGGGCGGATAGTGACAAATAATTCGCGGCCATCTATGGTCGCCAGGGCTGCGTATTTGTCGCCTTGCGCATCCACCACACCACTTAGAACTTTTTGCACGATAGACCAATCCCCCAAGTCTGCCCCGGATGTTGTGGTGTAAGCTTCTACATCAGTGGTCTCAGGCGGTCGATGAATCTCTAGTATTTGGAGACCATCGGTATTGATGATATCAACACGATCAATGTTATTGTTGACAACCACCGGAAATACCAGAGCTTGAAGCTTCTCTCGATCACCGGTGAGGATCGCTTCATCGATGCCTTCTGTGAAGGCGATAGTATTCAATTTAGATAAATGGGATGTCTCTTGCTGATACAGGCCATCGGCAACTGCGCTCAAGGCCTCGACGAGTTGTCGTGTGAAACGTTCCTCCAACGAACCAGCTACCAGCCTGGTACTCAGATAGATGCCAATAATTGCCACCATCAACGTAAGCGACGCATAAGGCAAGATGATCTTGAAGCGAATATGAGAACTGAAATACGTTAGGATGTGTCGTATGGATCTAAACATCGTCCAATTTACCGGGTCATTTTGGGTCAGGTCCCAACCGTTGATGCAATGTAACTACTCAGGCCAGATAACCCTTGCGAAGAGCTTGCCCTGCCTGCACTTGTGGCACAGGCACAGGTGAGTGAAGTGAAGGGTCTGAGAGTTTTCAGAGCGAAAATGCCTTGATCTACCGAAAACTGCCCTGTTAGCCAGGTTATTCGCAACCTTCGCAAGGGTAGCTAAGTAGTTACGAGGCAATTTTGCGCTAGTACCCCTTTGTACCATTGTATCATAGGGGGGGGCGTTGTCAAGCTAGAACTTCATATGAGTTTAAACCAAGCTCTCTCGACCCATCGCTCCTCACTTGCCCTCCCACAAGGAATATGGTATGCTCCTTCGTCAAGATATTCAACCGATAGCTAATCCTCTTGTAGAGGCAACATCGACAAAATTTTGTCGATGTTGCCTCTACAAGAGGACTAACTAACTTATCAAAGAAGAGTAGCATATGACCCGAAAGAAAACGAGCCTCCTTGCTGCTATACTTCCGCTCCTCATCGTCGTCTGCGTGAGCCTGGTGGTCGTTAGCGGCATCGTGGCCTGGATGGCTGCCCGGGAGGGGACCGATCTTGGTGAATTAGCAATTGAATTGCTAAGGGGACGTCAATCTGCGCCCATGGTCTTGGCGCAAGCCACCCGTTTGCCTACGCCCACACCTTACCCTTCGCCAACACCAATCCCGATTCTTGCCGCTCCAACAGAAGAACGCGCAGCCGAGGCGACGCCAGCACCAGCATCAACTGAGCCTCCTGAAGTTAATACCTCGCCGTCTCAATTCATTACTTCCCCTTCTGCTCCTTCGCCTACAGGAGTGGCCCAGCCACAGATTGAACAGGCCATCGAGTCTCCCATCCGGCCAGGCTCCCCCCTGCCCGCACACCCGGCGACCCGCCTAGTTATCCCAACGATGGATTTGGACATTCCAGTCATCGTGTCTCCCATTGTGAACCAGACATGGCAAGTAGAAGACCTGGGGAAAGATTTCGTGGGGCACCTGGAGGGAACGGCCAGCCCGGGCGACCCCAGCAATGTTGTATTGGCTGGCCATGTGACCATCGCCCAGAACGTCTACGGCCCCTTCGCGGGATTGGGGAAACT
The DNA here is from genome assembly GCA_964439175.1 of uncultured Anaerolineales bacterium. Taxonomy (GTDB): domain Bacteria; phylum Chloroflexota; class Anaerolineae; order 4572-78; family NAK82; genus CAYTNQ01. The sequence continues at coordinate 4,380 of CAYTNQ010000010.1, forward strand.
GGAACCAGGCGACTCGATCATCCTCTATGTAGGCGATCAGCCCTACACGTACATCGTGGACCACCGCCAACTGGTGGACCGTACCGACGTGCACGTCGCCTATCCTACCGATACAGCTCAAGTGACCCTCATCACGTGCAGCAACTGGAGTGACGAGTTAAGGGCATATCAACAACGTTTGATTGTAGTGGGATACCTGGCGAGCGCGGGATCGTAGCAGGGAGAACAGAATACAGAAAGGTTAAAAGGGGGAAACCTATCTTCCTTCCAGCCACACCTCAAGTGTTTGCCCCACTCGTTCCAGGCTGGTAGGGCTCACTTTATCGGCCGTGTCTTCCAGCGTGTGCCAATAAGGGTAGTCGAAATCAATTATGTCCACAGATGGGATTCCCTGCTCTACGAAAGGCAAATGGTCATCGATGATCGTATGCTTGGGCTGGGAAATGATACTGTCACCGTAGCCCAGGTCAGCAGCGATGGCCCACAACTCGGCTGACAAATCTGGGTCCGAGTTATGTTCGTAATAGATGTTCTGATCAGCATCACCAACCATATCCACTACCACCACTGCCTGCGGCCGGACTATCAATTTTTGGGCCATTTCGCGCGCGCCCACTGAAAAGGGCCAACCGTTCAGTCGTCCCCGATCCTCAGCATCGAAGAAGGCAAGCCAGACCAGCCGGTTCAGAGCCTTCCGGTCCAGAACGCGCGCCAGTTCCAGCAACACAGCCACACCACTACCCCCGTCATTGGCTCCCAAGATAGGCTGCTCTCGATTAGCCGGGTCCGGGTCCTGGTCAGCCACGGGGCGCGTATCGTAATGCGCGCCGATGATGACCAGCGGTCCCTGCCCCGCCTTGGCAATGATATTACGCCCCCGCACTCCCTGAAACACAAACTCCTGGGTTTCTACGGTCCAGCCCAGCCCCTTGAGCTGCTGGATGATATAATCGCCAGTTGCCCATCCTGCCTGGGACCCTGTTGGCCGTGGGCCAAAAGCTTCTTGCGCTAACACGTATTGATAAGCTTGTTCACCATCGAACTTGAGTTGCTCAGCAGTTGTCGTGCGAGTCGTAGGAGTAGGAGATGGAGAGACCGGAGTATGTGTGGGGGATGGTAACCTGCTGGATATATTCTGCGTTGGCGAAGGCACAACAGTAGCCGACGGAGACCTGGGTGCTGCTGGCATAGGGATCAAAAGCAACCCCCCACCAACTACCAACAGGATACCAAGAAGAATCAGCCAGGTTGAGATGCGACGAAAGCTAATCATCCCTTTTTCTATCTATAAACAAAGAGAGCCGTTACCAAACGGCCTGGGCACGACTCTATTCCTAAGATTTGCTCAGATGACAACATCCAAACGAGAACAACATATGGCCCATAGGGGATTCGAACCCCTGTTTCAGCCTTGAGAGGGCCGCGTCCTAGGCCTCTAGACGAATGGGCCACAAATAACGGTTGTAGGTTACGAGACAACCTACAACCGCGATTAAACACGCTCCCATTGTACCTGAACTAACATCGTGTGTCAAATCACCCAAGCAAGAGGATGCGTTTCTGTCGTCGGTTGTCGCTTACCCAGCCATTGTTTCGGCTACCAATTCCGCGATGTCTTTGAGTTGGATGTTTTTCTCATCAAATTTGAGTGTTTTACTACCCAGATCGAACATCAGCATGCAGAAGGGGCAAGCAGAGGCGACGATGTCTGAGTTGGCCGTCTCCGCTTCTTCCAACCGTATCTCTTGAATACGACGTTTGCTGTGAACTTCCAGCCACATGCCACCGCCACCACCGCCGCAGCAGAGACCTTTTTCGCGGGAGCGAGGCATCTCCACCAGGCTGACGCCGGGGATGGCGGAGATCACATTGCGCGGAGCTTCATATACTTCATTATAACGCCCCAGGTAGCAGGAGTCGTGGAAGGTGATGGTATGATCCAACAATTGGCTCAGCCCGAGCCTGCCGTCGCTGATGAGTTCGTGGATAAACTGACTGTGGTGTACCACCTCCCAGTTACCGCCGAAGTGCGGGTACTCATTGGACAAGGTATTAAAGCAATGAGGACAAGCGGTGACGATGCGTTTAAATCTGTATTGCTCGAGAGTTTCGATGTTCTGTTGAGCCATCACCTGGAAGGTGTATTCGTCGCCCAGACGGCGTGCCGGGTCACCGTTGCAGGTCTCTTCCTGCCCCAATATAGCATAATCCACCTCAGCAGCGTTGAAGATTTTCACCAAGGCTTTACTGATCTTCTGGTTGCGCTCGTCGTACGAGCCAGCACAACCGACCCACCAAAGCACGTCTGCCTCGCCCTTGTCGGCCATCAGAGGCACGTCAAGGCCCCGAGCCCACTCATCACGCGCAGTGGGCGGCTGCCCCCATGGATTACCCGCACGGTTAAGATTTTGAAGACCCAGCGCACCGGTGCTGGGGATATTGCCCATAACCAGGGTGAGGTAGCGACGCATGTCAACAATGGTATCCACGTGCTCGATAAGCACAGGACATTCGTGCACGCAGGCTCGACAGGTAGTACAAGCCCAAATGGTATCGTGCGCGATAACGTCGCCCACCAGTTGCAGGCCATCCATCTGGCGACCATTATGGTTAGCCAATAGCAAGCCAGTCTGGCCGGTCATATAGTCACGCAAATTCAAGATCAATCCCTTGGGATTGAGGGACGTGCCGGCCATGTACGCCGGACAAGACACCTGGCAACGTCCACACTCGGTACAGGCGTCAAAGTCAAGTAGTTGAGGCCAGTTAAATTCGGTCAATTGGCCCACGCCCAAGGTCTCGACGGTTTCAATATCTTCGATGGGTGCCAACTCCCCTGCCGATTTGAAGGACGAAGTGAAAACATTGAGGGGCGCGGTGAAGAGGTGGAACAGAGTCGAATAGGGCAGAGTGGCAAGAAATATACCGACCAGTCCAAAGTGCAGCACCCAAAAGCTAAGATGGACGGAACGCATGGTGGCCTCGTCCATCCCGGTGGACAGGGCAAGCTGCCCGATCACCCACCCCACCAGTGACCAGCGTCCCCACTCGGGCTGAACAACTGCAATCCGCAGTCCTTCAATCAGAAGGCCAGTCACGTTAAGGCCAAGCAGGATGGTCAAGGTAAAGGTAAAGCCACCAAAGAGACGCGTTGAGCTTAGCCGATCAGGTCGCTGGACGTAGCGCCGGTAGATGGCCATACCTAACGCCACGATGAAGAAAAGCCCGGCGAGGTCGAGTACCAATTCGTATATAAGATAGAAGGGACCAATGAGCAGCTTGCCGCCCAATGGTTCCCAAACATCCACGTCGAGGGTGGCCAGTGCGGTCCCGATGAATAACAAAACAAAGCCCCAGAAGATGCCCAAGTGCATCAATCCGGGGTATCGTTGATCAAGAATCTTTAATTGAGCGACAGCATATTTAACAAGGCGACCAAACCGCTCCCCCAAACGGTCAAAGCGAACAGTTGGCTGTCCCTGGCGCCATATCCTGATACGCCAATAAATGCCAAGCAGCATAGCCAGAGTGGCGATGGCCATTGTAAAGTAGAGGAAGATTTGTGCCCAATAAGGGACATTCCAGAAGTTGTCGCGGAACGGCACTGAGTCCATGGCTGTCACCTCATCTTTGAAGGATAAGACTGAGACGAGACAACGCTGTCTCGCCTGCCGGTAGCCAAATTTGGAACGACTGCATAATACCCGCACGTGAAATTTCCGAGTCGTAATGCCAACATGTGGCCCAATTTTCTCGGAAATTTCACGTGCGTTGGGTATAAGTGCAAATCAAATCCTTTATGCTGCTTTTTCCAGGAGTGGCTCTTTGACCTCCAGATAGCGATTAAGCTCTTTCTTCGCACGTTCGTAGCGTTGAATTAGCTCTTTGTCAGTACCCTTAAAACTGAGTATGGATTGCCGTGCACAGAGAGCACATCCCCGCTGCGCGCGGTAACTGTCCATCTCACACGTCAGGCAACTACCGAGTCGGATCATCATCAACGAAAAAGCCAACCCATCAGGATGAGTCTCCGGCAACGTCGAAAGATAATCTATTAACTTCCGCCACTCCTCGCCACGCAGATCACGCAATTCAGGAATTAGGTGAGGGGTAAAAAGCAATTCATATTTTCGGTATACTTGAGGCAAATCATTCATCAGTTACTACCTACACATTTCCCAAAAGGAAGGATATTTGGCAACACTAGAAACAAAACCAGTAACCCACGACTGTCCTCGGATCACTGGCAGAAAAGTCCAGCGCAACATAACCTTCTAGTATCTCTATTGCGATTCGTTGGTTGAAGCCCGCAACGGCTTCGCGCATGGACGTAGCGCGTTTACAGCCTAATTATAATCGTCTGACAAGCTCATGTCAATAGCTTTTTTAAAATAGGCTATGGTCGTGTACTGTACCTGGGGATCCCGGGCCATATAGCCAATCCCCCCCCCATCCAGGCTGCCCTGCATCTGAGCACGTATCTCGGCTGGTCCATAGACACGCTTGTCGAAATGGTGGTCAGGAAAATCCTGAATCCAGGGCCGGACGCGGCAACCCAACGGCTCTACCCGTCGAACGGCCCGCTTCATACTTTCGTAGACGATATGGTAGGGATAGGCGAAGGCATCTTTGTAGCCGGGGATTCCGCTCTCGAACGTGGACGGGTAGAGTATAGGACAGAGTACATCCAGATACTGAGCCATGCGCTCGATATCCTGTCCGATAAGCATGTCATCCTTACGCCAGCAGGTGTAGCCAAAGACATCGGCGGCAATACGCACGTGTAGTGGTGCCAACCGCCCATGGACGTAGCTGAGGAAAGCGGTGATGGCTGCTACTCGTGCCTCGCGGCTGAGCGGCTGCGAAAAGCGAGGAGCGCCCTCTTTACTGTGGGCAGGAAAGCACACGTAATCAAGTTGAATCTCATCAAAGCCACGACAAGCTGCTTCTTCGGCCAGGTCCGCGTTGTATTCCCACACAGGCTGAACAAAGGGATCGACCCAGGCCAATCCCTCCCGGTCGTGCCAAACTCCTCCTCCCCGCCGCTGCGCCCCCCACTCAGGATGTGCGCTGGCGACGGGGTGATCTTTGAAGGCGACGATACGCGCGATAGTGTAGACACCGTTGGCTTTGAAGAAATCCATTAATTCGTCAAAATCGTGGGCGGTAGGCCGTGCCGCGCCAATGTCGTCAGCCAGGGAGACACTGGTGGGATAGCTGATTAAGCCCTGGTCTCCTTTTACATCAATAACCAGGGCATTGATCTCAGTCTTGGTCAGTATGTGAATCAAGTGACGGCGGTGAGCCTCATGGCCAATAGCGAAGTAGGGGACATAAATCGCACAAATTGCATCTTCCGGCCAGGAGATGGGCAATAGCGAAGTAGCCGGAGGGTGAGGTGAAGGAACAGGGATTGGCTCTGGCTCCGGTGGCGGGGCCACTGGCTCGTGAGGTGGAGAAGCGAGCTCCGGTTCAGGCTGGAGATCGGGACCGGGGATGAGCATGCGCTGACCGGGCCGGACGAGATTGGGATCCTGGATACGATTGGTCTCGACGATAGTTGCCGGCGACACGCCAAAGTGCCGCGCAATGGCGCTCAGCGTATCGCCGGTTTGAACGATATAAATGAAAGGCCCTGGCTCGGTCTCGAGGGGTAGTTCGGGACCGGGCTCAGAGAGGCGGGATGGCGCAGGGGTATGCACGCCAGGTCGGGGAATCAGTAATCGCTGCCCTACCCGGATCAGGCTGGGCTCGTCTATGTCGTTCAAGTCGGCCAGGACCCAGACCGACGAACTGAAGCGGCGGGCGATATTACTCAGGGTGTCACCCGCCTGCACCTCATAGATGAACTGGTCAGGGCCAGGCTCCACGACGACACCGGTCTCACCCGCCGGCAACTCTCCGCCCAACCATATCCAGAAGCGTTCGAGGAGTCGGCTCAGAACGTTGAGTATCAAGTCACCCCCTGGCGCAACGCAACAGAGATACTCCCAATTATACCATTTTTTCAGACTCTACGGCCCGGTTGGTTCAATCACCACGTCGTCAATCAGATGGCGGGCGGGCGGATCACCATTTTCAAAGGCGATGATCCCAGGGGGCAATGGGTCAGAATCATCGTAAGTTAACACAGCTTGGCCATCTAGCACGATCTGAATGTGCCCCCCCTGAGCAACCAACTCAACCTGGTGCCATTGATCAGTCGTGTAAGCAATCGAGCCATCTGCGACCACCGGCCCACGGTTGGCCTGGAACTTATGGAACGCGATCGCATCTGGCATAAAATGTGCCATGTAGCGTGTCTGGCTGGGATCACCCGGATCGGCTCGGAAATTGAGGAGAAAGTCGCCATCGAGAGACTTCACTCTGAAACGCAGGAGAAAGTCCCCATACCTGCCGCCTTTATAAATTGCCTGGCTATGTCTCTCAGCCTGCAAGACATGATTGCCATCTCCCTCCTGGATGAGTATCCAACCTGGCTCCAGGCTCCAGGCGTCGGCTCGCCCATCTTCAAAGTCTTCAAAGACGGGCGGCAGGTCGCGGCTGGCCTCTAGCGGGCTGACTTGCGGCAATTCCCACACAACCACGTTGTCCAGCCGGTAGGCAACCATAGGGTCGCCCGTGTTGATGACGTTGAAATAGAGACGCCCCGGGCGCGTCCACTCCGTGCGGGCTCCTCCGACCGGCTCTCCGTCCAGATACAACGCCAGGTTCGGGCCTGCCGCGATCAACATCACCCGCTTCACGTCACCAGACCCATAATTAGGAGCCGGGCCCCTGTTCAAAATCGTTTCTTTGCCCGAGTCGAAAAACCCTATGCCGAATCCGCGAGGGCGTGCACTCAATCCGGCATAGAGGCGGGTCTTGGATTGGGCACGGAACTCAACGGCCCAGTTTGCACCTGGTCCTCCGTCAGTAGTGACCAGGTCAAACTGCAGAATAAAATTGGACAGTGGTTTGTCAAGTGGCAACGGAACGCTGGCGACGTTCTCCCGCCCCACGATCTCGGGCACGTGCACCACGTAAGCACCATCTTCGTAACCTCGCTGGCCATGCTGATCGTCGAAGATACCCCAGCCCGAGTCGAGATTATGGAAATCATCTTGGAAGATGGGAGGATTTTGTTCCATAAACGCCAACGCCCGCTCAATGAATACATCTGCCGGACCGGAGGACGGGGTCTCGACCGCCACAGCCTGAGGCATCTCAGTGACTGCGGCTTGCGTGGCTTCAGCATGTCGCCCAGTGGCAAGGCGCCGAGCCAACAACAACCCGGCTGCCAGTAAAACTAACAGCAAAGCGGCCCCCGCTACTATAGCCCCAACTGGCAGGCCCTTGCGTCCTGGCGCAGGCACCACCCCAGGTGGCGGCACTACCCGGGTAGCTTCACCCTCTTCCACAACAGTGGGAGACACTTCGACTTCTGCTATCCCAACCTGGGGCGACGGCGCCGCCTCGGCCACTAACGTGTCGAGTTCGGCGATAGCTTTGCGCAAGGCAAAGGCCATTTTCCCTGCTGTCTCGTAGCGATCCTCCCTGTTTTTGGCCAGCGCTTTCATAATGACACGCTCAACCGATTCAGGCAAGTCTGGGTTAATTTTGCCTGGGAGGGGAAGGGGCTCGGTGATGTGCTTGACGACAATGGCCATCGGCGTCTCCGCCTCAAAGGGCACCCGCCCGGTCACCATCTCATACAGGATAACACCCAACGAATAGATATCGGCCCGTCGATCCACTTTAAGGCCCTGACCCTGCTCTGGGGCCATGTAGGACGGCGTGCCGACGCCCACGCCAGACCCGGTGAGTTGCACCGATCCCTCGACTATCTTGGCCAGCCCGAAGTCACTGAGCAGAACCCAGCGCCCCCGGTCCATCAGCACATTCGAGGGCTTCACATCGCGATGGATGATACCCTGATCGTGGGCATAGTCCAAGGCATCGGCGATTTGCTCGATAACATCGGCTGCCGTCGCCAGGCTGACGGGTTGGCCCAACATCTCCTTCAGGGTGCCGGCGTCTACGTATTGCATAACGATGTAGCTCAGACCGTTTTCCTGGCCGAAATCGTAAATGGGCAGCACGTGAGGGTGGGTGAGCTTGGCCACGGCTCTGGCTTCGCGGGTGAAACGTTCGGCAAAATCAGGCTGGTGGGCATAATAGGCGGGAAGGATCTTGATCGCCACGTAACGCTCAAGAGCGGGCTGATAGGCCTTGTAGACGGTCGCCATGCCACCCAGGCCGATCTGCTCGACGATGCGGTACTGGCCTAGGTTGTATCCAACCATGTCGGGCATTGCTGACTCCTGGATCACCACAAATGAGCCTACTTTAACTTTATTATATCACACTTTCTGCCTTTGAGCGCTTCTTTTCGGTAGTACTCATTGGCTAAAGACAGAACTGAGCTAGCAGATGCTCGCTACACAAACCATGCACTCAATCCGGCGGCGACCAAGGCACCGACACCTGAGCTCACGAAATTGACCATATCGTTGTTCAACCAACCCCACCCCCGCAGAGGGTGCGATCGGGAACCACAACGATGTACAGCCTGTTCGGTCTCAGTACCGCATACCCGGCAGTAGTAAATACGCTGCACGCTGGCACCGAGCAGACTATCGAAGAAGGCTCCAGCCAGTCCACTCACTCCGCTAATCGGAAGTAGCAGCCATATCATCTTGATAGCAACCGGTTGGCCGAGCACCAGACGTTCGCCGGTGATGAAGAGGAGGGCGCAAGCCCCAATGAACAGCCCACCGCTCAACGTTGCCAGAGATCCGTCACGGGTGACGCCTCCCGAGGTGCCGGGTGGGACCGCCTGCCCTGTGGTGACCAGGCGTGGAATTTGCAGGCTGAGGGTACCGACTTCGGTAGCCCACGTATCGCCGTTAACCGTGGCCATGGCCCCAACAAAGGCAGCAAGAAGTATCGGACGAGGCGACAGACTATACGCCAGAGCCAGCAGCACACCCAGACCGCCGTTGGCCAACGTCTGGCCCAAATCACGGCGGTGGCCTTTGGCAAACCTGTCGCTCATAGCCGCTTTGTCAGCGCGGCGATACAGAGAGAGCAAACTGGAGGATGCAAAAAAGGCAACGAGGAGCAATCCCCACGCCCATCCCCCAAAGCCAACGATGAGCGTACCAACGACAATGGCGCCGACGCCCCCACTGGCAGTGAGAGCTCCCTGGCGATAACCTGCAAAGCCAATGAAACTACTGAAAATAAGTCCCAGGGAGAATCTGAGGGTAATCAATACCGGCTATCCAACGATAGTAAACACAGCGCCCCATACCAGCATTTGCAAAACCAGCCCGCCGCTCCAAACCAGGTAAGCCGCGACACGCTGCTGGCGATAGACGACGAATCCCAGACCCAAGTCCAGCAGCAGCATCAGCAAGCCCACCTGCGGCAACCGCAAAATCTCGGCCCGGGGAGCGATGCGGTCAGCCTGGCCCAACACATCGAAGTGAAAGGGGAGGATTGCCGGCAATTGTTCGTAGACAAGGGCCAGATAGCCATGCAGCGCCAGGTTTGCCAGTAGACCAAGCCCGATCAATATCCAGGCCAATCGGTCACGCCAGAGGGGCATATCCAGGAACCAAGTCCTCTGTTCTTCCTCTCGCCAATATTGAGTCGGCCCCAGGGGACGACGCACACGCCAGGCTTCAATGAAGGCATCTGGGTCACGGGGCGACACGACGTAAGCGCAATCAGGGGTGAGAACCACGGTACTCTCGGCCAGAGATGCGGTGGTGAACACGCGAGCGGGCTTGTCCCCAGGGAGTTGAGCACGCCCGGCTCGCAACCCGGGCCAGACCACTCCCCGGAAAGTCCGCCAACCAGATGTCCCATCTCCTCCAACACAGACCTCACTACCCGGTACTACCGCATGGATACATTCCATAGGCACTACTAACCTGGAAGCACCCCAGTGAATCACCAGCCCATTGCGGTCCAACTGGTAGCGCAGACGCAAGGCAGCGATAGACCAGTAGAGCAGAAGAGCCAATAGCATCAGGTCGAGCAACAGGGCCAGACTCAGGCCAGCAGTCAGCGGCGGAAGGGGTTGAAGCAAAGAAAACTCCCCTCTGGAGACGAGCAAGCTCACCAGTACAATCGCCCCGACCACCAGCCCCACGGAGACCGCCAATCCAATGCAAACACTGCGATAAGAAGAAGTCTTAAACTCCACCCTGCGCCTCCCGTGTGAGGTTGAAATCAAACAAATAGCACCCTGTCCTACGAGAGTTGGAGGTTCCAGCGGCGCATATCTTCGCGGAAGTGATAAGCCGTCATGTCCAGGGTTACCGGTGTGACAGACACGTAGCCGTTGGCGACAGCCCAGATATCGGTACCGCTGTCGGGCACACCGCCAGGCGGCTTACCGCCAATCCAATAATAGGGTCGTCCGCGCGGGTCTGTGCGGGAGACCAACTCGTCTCGATACACACGCCGCCCCAGCCGGGTGACAGCCACGCCCTTCACCTCGGTCCACGCAATGGCAGGGAAGTTGACGTTGAGGAACATATCGGCCGGCAAGCCGTGGCGTCCTACATACTCCACTAACCGGGCGGCAAAGCCGGCCGGGCCGCTGTAATCTGCTGATTCGAAAGAGTCGAAGGAAAAAGCAATAGCCGGAATGCCGTTGATCACCCCCTCGACAGCAGCCGCCACCGTGCCGGAGTAGAAGATGTCGTAACCCAAGTTAGCTCCCCGGTTGATACCAGAGACGATGAGGTCCAGTTTGCGCTCGATGATGCCCAGAAAGGCCAACGCCACACAGTCAGATGGCGCACCGCTAGAGGAGAATCCCTGCGAACCATCCGACAGTGTCACCGGGTCAACGCGTAAGGGCTTGTGCATCGTCTTAGGATGACCCGAGGCAGACCAGTTGTGATCAGGAGCAAAAACGATGGTCTCGGCTACCTGATCCAGCGCCTGTTTGAAGGGCATCAGAGCCGAGGCATCAATTCCATCGTCATTAGTCACGAGAACGTACATAGCAACCCTCCATACGATGATATTGCATCTTTCGCTAAACATCTGACATTTACTGATCGGAGACGAATATCTCACCTAACCTAATACCTGGCGCCTCACCAGCCATCAGCCACGCCCCCGAAGAATTATGCCAGCCAACGAACACCTGATATAGTCCACCCGGTAAATCATGTGGAAGGGTCAAGTCAAATCGGTCACGTACCCATTGATCAGCCCCCCAACGATCGGTGGGATAATCACCGTCCAATGGCTGTCGATCTCCCAGCACGACCCGCTCACCCGAGGGGCTGACCAGCCACAGTGCCAGCACGTATTGGGTGTCCGGCGCAGCCTGTGCCTGCCAGAAGAGCGCCACATGCGCCGAGCCGCCTGGCTCTAAGAAACGGGGGTCTATCGAGTAACCATGCAGCGTGAAAAGTTCGCCCACAGTTACGTCGCTGGGGTTGGGTAAGGCAAATTCCTCGGGCAACGGAGGCGCAGTGGCAACAGATGGGGTAATTGTGCGCAACTTAATGGCGCTGCCGGAGGGCTGGTCGATTACGTCCCCATCTGAATACTCCGCACCTTGTGAGTCCTTAGCATCCTTCGGGTACTCCGCACCCTTTGGGTACTCCGCAAACACTGGCAGAGGTTGGGCAAGGTTTCGGTCCTCCAGGCCGACGACCAATGTATACTCCAGCGGCGGCAGGTCTGGAGGGAGCGGCAACTCAAGCCATTGCAAGACCTGAACCCCCGGTTGCCAATCTACCACGGCGTAACCGTTGGCATCCGCCTGAACCCAGGTATAGCCATGCCGATCACGCAAATGGGCAAAAAAGGCATAGTCGGGATCACCAGGGACATCGCGCAGCGGCTGCCAATGAAGCAACAAACGTAGCGTCTCACCTGCTTGCGCTTTGCCCTCGAGTTGATAGCCCAGCAATTGTGCAATTCCTGAAGGAGGCGCAGCTTCCAATGAAGGCGCCGTCCCGGCGCCAGGAAATTCGTCACTTACCACGGCATCCAGCGGAGCATCCAGTGCGACCTGCACCCCAGGCTTCAGCCGATATGTTGTGATATCGGTTCCTTGCGTCTCAAGCTGCAAAAAGTCAAGCCAGTGGGGGTGAGGCGGCGCCGAGCGGGGAAAGATGTAAACCGGATCCAGCCCAGTGCCAGGCGGAGGCAGTAAAAAGGTTTGCGGTCCGTTAAACCAGACTACAAAAGGTGGACGATGATGCATTTGCAGGTCAAGCCGGAAACGATCCCAATCCCGGTAATAGGCAGCAGAGATGGCAACAGGCCCGTCTAAGTCGGTGGTCTCAAGATAATGGGCAACTTCAGTGAAATCGGCGCCATAGATGGCGCGCGCCTCAGCGTCGCTTGCCCAGCGACCAAAGTAGTCGCGCACTGTGAGCCAACCGCTGGCAACCAAGTACAGGACTAGCGCCGGTACGGCTAATCGTCGCGCCACAATGGGAACACGCGGGACCAGCCACGTTCCTACACTCAAAATACCCAACGCCCAAAAGATGTAGGTTGGCGGCAAGCTGCCAATAGTCCGCAAAAAGTGAGGGCTTTCACCAGTGATGAAATCAGGGACCAACATCACCAACCACCAGATGAGCAGAAAGGCATAAGGAGCAGCCTGTTGCGCGGCGCGGCGCAACCTTGCCAGCGACACAAACAGCCCGACATGAAAAAAAATCGCCCCAAGCGGATAGAAAAGAGGGCGGCCGGCCAGCCCATAACGACTGGTATCGGCGCCCACGAAACTGAACATCCCCAGGGTACGTAATGTATCGGTGATGAAGGGACGTGGATCGCCGGCCAGTGCCAGCGGCAAATTGAGCACCTGCCCCGCCCGCCGTCCAAACACATCGGGATGATTCAGATAATAGAGGGCCAGGGGAGCAAAAACCAGTCCCCATCCAGCGAAGAAAAGGGCCATTCCCAGCCAATGCTCACGTCGCACCTGACCGCGCAATAGCCAATAGGCGAAGAAGAGTATAGGGACAAAAGGCAAGAAACGGCTGGAAAGATAGGTGTACATCGCTGCCCCCAGCCCCATCCCGCCCAGCGCAAAGTAAGTCCAGCGGCGACCTGGGCTCAGCCCGCCGCCCGAATCAACCCGCTGGTCAGTAGCCAATCCCCGCCAAAGGCAGTAGAAAGCTGGCAATTCCAACAAGGGGAGGGTCACCGCGCGCAAGGCCAGCCGGCTGACAAAAACAGCCCAGAAGGAGAGACTGACCCCAAGAGTAGCCAGCCAGGCCCCCCACCGGGCCACCCAAGTCCCAGTTGAAGCCAGCAATCGGCGGCTCAGCGCATAAGTGAGCGGGATGGTCAGCAGTCCAGCCATCACATTCACCAGTCGCATGGCGACAGGCGTAATGCCAAATAGCCGCAGATAAAGGGCCTGCCAGTAGACAATGAGGGGTTCAATGCCGTTGTAGATATCAAAGAAAACATCACGGCGACCGAGCAGCCACACCTCCAGTGCCGTAACTCCAATGTATGCTTCGTCATGGGAGAGGCCGGGCGGCACCCGGTCGAGAGAAACCAGGCGCAGCGCCGCTCCAACCAACAACAGGCCAACCACCCCTATCTTCATTATCTTGGACTGAGACCAAGTCAGCGCAGAGGGGGGAAGGGGAGCATCAAGGAGATCAAGCTGGGGCGAACGATTCACAGGTGACGAATTACTCATTCTGATTGTTTGCAATTTGGGTACTTACGCAACACGCAGTACGCAATACGTATCATGTATTGCGTACTGCGTGTTGTGACGCGGCAATAAGAATCCCTATTCTATGTAGCCCAACGCTCTCAAGCGGTCCGTCAAGGCCTCATCATCCAGGCTTAGCTGACGAGACGCCTCCCAGTTACCTGGACGCCGTTCTTGGGCCTGCTCCATAAAGGTGGTCAAAATGTCTCCAAGCTGAGCCACTTCATCGCGATGACTGTCCATCAGGTTCCGAGTCTCGTCCGGATCTTGTACCACGTCGAATAGTTCATCCGGCTTGTCACCTACTGTAATCAGCTTATAGTGTCCTCGGTAAACAGCACGACGCATCAAGCGACAGCGGAAGGTGTCAATGGCGGCTGGATCCATGTTTTCCATCAAAGCCAACAATGTATCCGGTGTGTATGCCTCGGCGAAAACTGTCTCACGCTCTGGGTCAGAGCCATTAAGGGAACGGGTCAGACTCAACCCTTCCACGTCTATCGGCGCGCCGTGACCATTGGCACTGTTACCATTGGGGAAAATCCCCGCCGCCTCCAGCGCCGAATGAAACAGGCGCCGAGTTGAGACCAACGCCGAGACTTGTTTGCCAGCCGGGTATAGCCTGGGATAACGAACGATGAGCGGCACGCGCACCAGGTCATCGTAGGCTACCAAGGAATGTCCCACAAAATTATGGCGGTTCATCCCCTCTCCGTGATCTGAGGTGATGATCACCATAGTGTTATCGCGCACTTCCGGCTCGTTCAAATAATTAAAGAGGCGATGCAGCAAATGGTCCTGATAGGCCACCTCGGCGTCGTGCAGGTCGTTGAGAGTGCGGTCGGCGACCCCGCTAAGTGGCTGAGTGAGAGGAATCATCCAGCGGTACGTCTGAGTGTTGTAATAGCGCATAAAGTCTAGCGCTTCGTGATCTCGCCGATAATACGGGGCGAACTTGCGGATGAAGCGCGGAGGTGGCCAATAAGGCAAGTGAGTCTCCATCAAATTGATAAAGGTAAAGAGGGCCCGGCGCGGTTCGGTGCTCCTGTGAGTGCGCATGTAGCCCACCACATCCCGCAGTGAGCGACGCGTGTTTCCTTTGAAGTTGGCATGTCGCAACCAGAGAGAGGACAAGAAGGGATTCATTGCAATGCGCAGCAACAGATTATTATGCGCAAATTGATTCTGAATGGGCCCCGTAATGCGACGCATCAAGCGCACGTAGTTCTCAAAGAGTCGGCCCAGCAGCTTGGGCCGCGACCTGGAGATGTCAGGGGGATTGGGTACCGCACCCCCATAGTTGTAAAACTCTTCAAAGCCCCGATCCAGGCCATTTTGCACCACCCCCAACAACGGGTTATTGCAAAAGCCGACCGTGGCGTAGCCGTTCTGATTGAGCAATTCCGCCAAAGTTACCTGATCGTCACCCAATGCCTCGTGGATTTGCGTCGTCATGTGAGTGGTGGGATACTCGCCGGTGAACAACGACGCATGCGACGGGATGGTCCATTGGGCAGGCACGATGGCACGCTCAAACAGGGTGGCGCTTTCAGCAAATTCATCTATGTACGGAGTGGTGTCCCGTGGATATCCGTAGCAGGACAAACGATCCGCCCGATGAGTATCGAGCACTATAAACACAATATCCGGCCTGATTGGTGTTCTTAACATCTTCCCCCTCTTGCATCTTCTACGCCTAACCTATGCCTTAAGAATATACACCCGATGGGTCTTAAGCACAAACCTTAATGAGATTCATTAAGCCAAATCCGTCCAAACATACCCATCTGAATTCCCCAGGTAGGTGTCGCTCATCGCCTGAATTGGGGAACATCCCACCCTATGTCAGGCATAGGGGCGAGGTGACCTCGCCCCTACGTTTCCCCAAGATTGGGACAGATTGGGTGTGTTCGGATTTGGAGGCGACACACTCGACAGACTCTCTGAATTGCTATATTGGGGTGGCTGTGCTACTATTGCATTTTGGTGACAGGACGCAAATGTTTAGCACTTCGCGCCAGGATCTTTCTAATTATTTTCTAACTGCTCTCACACTCAGTTCTTATCATCTTATATTAAGGTGATGCAATGATACAACAGCCTCCACAATGCGTCTACACCATAAGAAAGGATTTGAATCACCAAGATGAACACTTCGAATGAGACACCGGCTATTGGCGGGATCAAGCCCCACGGCGGCGAACTGGTCAATCGAGTTCTCACTGGAGAGGAAAGAGAAGAAGCCTTAGCCCGGGCTCACACTTTAAAAAGATTACAACTGAAATCGTTAATGAATTCATCGGACCTGGAGCTACTGGCTACTGGCGCCTTTAGTCCGCTGACTGGCTTTATGGTGAAAGAGGACTATGATCGCGTGGTAGAGCAGATGCGCCTGTATAGCGGGCTGGTATGGCCGATTCCGGTGACGTTGGCATTGGCAGAAGACGAGGTGTCCAGTGTCAGCGAAGGGCAAGATATCGCTCTCTGGCAGGACAACACTCCCCTGGCAATCATGACCGTTGCCGAAAAGTATCACCGTGACACGGCGAGGGAAGCCAGGGAAGTGTACCGTACCGAGGACAAAGCGCACCCTGGTGTGGCTCGCCTTTATCGTCACGGCGACACACTCTTGGGTGGCGAGATATGGCTTCTGAATTGGCCACAGCCCCGTGAGTTCCCGGAGTTTCGGCACACCCCGGTGCAAACCCGTCGTATGTTCGCCCGCCGAGGATGGCGACGCGTCGTAGGCTTCCAAACACGCAACCCCATCCACCGCGCCCACGAATATATCCAGAAGACCGCTCTCGAAATTACCGACGGCCTCTTTTTGCACCCGCTAGTGGGCGAAACCAAAGCCGACGACATCCCCGCCGATGTGCGTATGCAAAGCTATCAGGTCATTTTGCGCGACTACTATCCGGCTGAACGGGTGTTGCTGGGTGTCTTTCCGGCTGCCATGCGCTATGCCGGTCCACGCGAGGCCATCTTTCACGCGTTGGCTCGTAAAAACTACGGTTGCAGTCATTTCATCGTCGGACGCGACCACGCTGGCGTCGGAAACTATTACGGGACCTACGACGCCCAACTCATTTTCGACGAATTCGAGCCCGAGGAAATCGGCATCACCCCCCTCTTCTTCGACTACACCTTCTATTGTCGAAAGTGCGGCAGCGTGGTGTCGGCCAAGACCTGCCCTCACAGCAAAGAAGATTGGGTCTATTTGAGCGGTACTCAGGTACGCCAGATGCTGGAGAGAGGTGAGATGCTGCCAGAAGAATTTACCCGGCCAGAAGTCTCAAAAGTTTTAATGGAAGGAGTCCGGGGCAAGCGGTCCCAGGAGGTAAAATAATCTATGTTCAAGTTCTTACGCCGCAGTAAGGAGCGCAAAGTCTTCGTCGTTGGGCTCGACTGCGGCGACCCAGTGCTGGTCTTTGACCAGTGGCGTGACGAGTTACCCAATTTTCGCCGGTTGATGCAGGCTGGGGCTTATGGTCCGCTGACCAGCAGCACTCCTTGCATCACTGTGCCTGCCTGGAGTTCAATGACCAGCAGCAGAGATCCAGGGGTTCTTGGCTTTTACGGCTTTCGCAACCGGGCCGATTATAGCTATGACAACATGACCATTGCCACAGGCTCAGCCGTTAAAGAGCCCCGCGTATGGGAACTGCTAGGTCAGGCCGGCAAGCAAGTAATTGTCGTCGGGGTGCCGCAGACCTACCCGGTGAAGCCGGTCAATGGCTATCTGATCAGCAGCTTTCTCACCCCTACCATCCAGCGACAATATACCTACCCCAATGAACTTCGCTACGAGATTGACCAACTGTTGGGCAGTCGAGAGTACGACGTCGACGTGCGTCAGTTCCGCACCGAGGACAAGGACTTTCTTCTCAAGCAGATCTACGAGATGACCGAAAAACGGTTCATCGTCCTTAAACACCTGCTCAAGAACAAACCATGGGATTTCTTCATGTTTGTCGAAATGGGTGTAGACCGCATTCACCATGGGCTGTGGAAATATATGGACCCGACTCATCCCAAGTATGAGCCAGGTAATCCATATCAAGATGCCATCAAGGAATACTACAAATACCTGGACCAGGAATTGGGGGAAATGCTTTCGGCCCTGGACGACAATACGGTGGTGATGGTCGTATCAGACCACGGAGCCAAAAAGATGGATGGAGGCATTTGCATCAACGAATGGCTGCGTCGCGAAGGTTATCTGGTATTGAAGGAAGCACCAGTGCGAGAGAGCGATAGACCGATCCCGTTCGAAAAGGTAGAAGTGGATTGGGAAAAAACTACCGCCTGGGGTGCCGGCGGCTATTACGCTCGCATCTTTCTCAACGTCCAGGGACGCGAGCCCAACGGCCTCGTCCCCAGGGCTGACTATGAGAAAGTACGGGATCAACTCGCGGCTGCCGTTGAGGCCATCCCCGACCACGAAGGGAATCCCCTAAACACCACTTGCTTCCGGCCCGAAACGATTTACCAGCAGGTACGCAACGTCGTTCCAGACCTTATTATTTACTTAGGCGACCTGCATTGGCGGTCGGTAGGCAGCTTTGGCTTCGATAGTATCTACACCTTTGAAAACGACACCGGCCCCGATGACGCCAACCACGCCCAGGAAGGTATGATCATCTACTACGACCCCCGGCAGAATTTGGGCGGGATGCCATTGAGTGGGCTACAACTAATGGATTTTGCACCGACTATACTCCATCTGATGGGGCAGCCGATTCCAGAAGAGATGCAAGGACGGGTAATGCAACTATGACAACTTTTAGTGATGACGGCAAGGTGATGAGTGAGTTGGCCAGCCAGCAGATCAGCAATTCAGCAAATGAGCCGCGCCATCAAGAAGGCTTTGTGCTGTGGTTCACCGGGCTATCAGGGGCAGGCAAAACAACCCTGGCTAAATTGATTGAGCAGGAACTAAAAAGGCGTGGCGTACGTGTCGAACGCCTGGATGGCGACATAGTGCGCCAAAGCCTCACCGCCGACTTGGGCTTTAGCAAGGAAGACCGTGACAGAAACATTCAGCGGGTGACCTTTGTCGCCAAGTTGCTCTCGCGTAACGGCGTAGGGGTGCTTGCCTCCTTCATCTCCCCTTACCGTGCCACTCGTAACTGGGTTCGGGCCGAAGTGACCAATTTCATCGAAGTTTTCGTGAACTGTCCGCTGGAAGAATGTATCCGCCGGGACGTAAAAGGACTCTACGGCAAGGCACTGGCCGGCGAGATACCAGAGTTCACTGGGGTTTCTGATCCCTATGAGGCCCCGCTCAATCCAGAGATCAACATCAACACCGCAGACGAGTCCATTGAGGAGAGCTTCGCGCAAATTATGACCTACCTGGAGGAACATGGGTATGTCCCTGCGCGAGAGTTGGCAGCATAGAGCCGACCAAAATTGGCTATGAGAAGCAAGCGCAGCCCAGGTTTAAATAAACCTGGGCTGCTTTGGCGTTGTCGAACATTGTAGTAACGCCAGCCTGCCTATTTATGGGTGTTGTGTTCCTGTTCCGCCAAGCGCTGCACTCGTTCCCAATCTGCTGGTGTGTTCATGTTGAGGAACGAATAAAAGTTCGGAGCGAAGCGTGCCACGGCATCACGTCCTACGTAACGCACACGCACATCTTCAAAAAAGGCGATAATCTTCAGCCGGCCAGCCAGCAAGCTCCGTTCAATGGGCTCCAGGCAGCCCTTGCCGTAGATAGCATGCATCGTCTCGGGAAAGTCCTTGATACAGGGGATGACCACGTCGAAGCCAGACGCCAGACTCATCAAGTGGCGCAAGAGATTGGGATTAAGGAAAGGCATGTCGCAGGCAACCACCAGGCAATGTGAATGGCACGCCCCGTGGATGGCGGTGTAAATGCCCCCCAGCGCCCCTTTGCCCGGATATACGTCACTCTCCATGCGACATCCCAGGTGATGATACCTCTCGGGTGTGTTGGTGATAATTGTTACGTCGTCACTTAAGGGCACAACACGCTGGATGACCCGCTCAATGACCGGACGCCCCCCCACCGGTAAAAACGCCTTATCCCGGCCCATGCGGCGGCTTTGGCCCCCAGCTAATATCGCCACACTGACCTTTTGCATCGGTATGTCTCCCCTTCGACGCCTGGGGCAATCAAAGCAAAAGCCAGCCCCTCTGCCCTGATTGACCCGGGGCTGGCTTTAATCTGCATCGCTTAAAATCAAGCCGGGCAAGGTCTACATATGTGACTCCAGATAGGTCACTGCCTCCCCTACTGTGGTGATCTTTTGTGCCTCGTCGTCGGAGATCTCGCCGCCGAACTCCTCCTCAAAGGCCATAATCAATTCGACCAAATCCAGTGAATCAGCTTCCAGGTTGTCCCGGAAGCTAGCGTCCATCGTTACTTTGTCCTCGTCGACACCAAGTTGGTCGACGATGATTGCTTTCACTTTCTCGAAAATTTCCTCTTTGGACATAAGACAATGCCTCCTTCTGAGCATGATTTTTAAGCGGGCACCGAGTGGATTCTACCAGCCATCGCCCAAGTTGTCAACGAGGCTAGCCTGCCCTCACCAGCGCGCTGGTGATTACCCGTCTCGTATCCACCCCTCACATTAGCAGGATGTATGTGCTGGTGGACTGAGCCGCGCCTGATGGGCTATAGACATGTGGATAATCACCAGAAGCGCGAGCTTGACAAGCCTCCACGCTACTGGTAAACTGCGTTGGCATGCTCGGGTGTAAGACAAAGGCTCAGTATGCAATGCTGACACCCGCATCCTCTCACATAAACACCGTGCCCGTGCAAAAGTTACGCTCAAGAGTTCAAAACAAACGATGCTTGGACAGAGAAAAGCTGACCACATTCGAATCAACCTGGAAGAAGACGTTGGCTTCAACCAATTGACCACCGGCCTGGAACAATATCGCTTCACTCACATGGCCCTGCCTGAATTGAACCTGGTAGAGATTGATCTCAGCACCGTTTTCCTCGGCAAATCTCTGCGTGCGCCCTTACTCATCTCTTCTATGACTGGCGGGACTGAGCGAGCGTATGTGATCAATCGCAATCTAGCCACTGCCGCTCAGGAGGCCGGCATTGCGATGGGGCTTGGCTCGATGCGGGCTGCTTTAGAAGAGCCATCGCTGGCCGAATCGTTCTTGGTTGTGCGTCCAGTCGCTCCCGATATTTTGCTTTTCGCCAACCTGGGGGCGGTACAATTGAATTACGGCTATACCGTGGACGACTGCCGGCACGCCGTCGATATGGTAGAGGCTGACGCCTTGTACCTCCACTTCAACCCCCTACAAGAGGCGCTCCAACCCGAAGGCAACACCAACTTCGCCGGGCTTCTCGAAAAGATAGAGGCAGTGTGTAAAAGTCTGGAAGTGCCTGTCGTCGCTAAGGAGGTGGGCTGGGGTTTCTCACAACAGATTGCCCGCCGTCTGGTCGATGCAGGCATCACCGCCATCGACGTGGCCGGTGCGGGCGGCACTAGCTGGAGTCAGGTAGAAATGCACCGAGCCGACACAGAGATACGTCGACAGGTGGCTGCCACCTTTAGAGACTGGGGCATTCCCACGGCTGAATCCATTCAGATGGTCCGCGAGGCTGCGCCACAACTGCCCGTCATCGCCAGCGGAGGATTACGTAATGGTCTCGATATCGCCAAGTCCATCGCCCTTGGCGCCCGGCTAGCCGGCATGGCCGGACCATTCCTCAAAGCTGCGGTGATTTCCACTGACGCCGTGATGGAAACCATCAGCGCAACTACTGCCGAACTACGTACGACGATGTTTTGCATTGGCGTGGCGTCCCTCGACGAGTTACGGGATACACCCCATCTATTACGTAAGACGTGAAGCGTAAAAGATAGAAACGCCACATTAACAGCACGATACAAAGTACTTGTCCACTAATAACTTTGCATTTTAATCGGCAGATCAGGCGTAAACTGATGGCAAAAGTACCAAGTTATTTCTAGACAAGTGCAAAGCCCTCTTAAACCCAGCGATAGACCTCCCTGATTTTGCGCGAGAACAAGTTTTTACGCCTCGTAATCACGTCTCACGCCTTCACGTTTTACATTTTTGTACTTTGCACTGGTATGCTTATAAAGTCAAGGAGACCGTCCTTTTGAAACTGCAAGAGGCCCTAAACAACTACCTTCCTCTCATTGAAGATGAACTACGCATCTGCATGACTCCTTATGCAGATAGCCCTCCTCCCTTTTTCGGTATGATGCATTATCACCTGGGCTGGACTGACGAGCGATTCCGTCCAGCCCATGTGAGGGCAGGCAAGCGGCTACGTCCCTTATTTACACTGCTGACCTGCCAAGCCGCTGGAGGGGATCCTCACGATGCGCTGCCTGCCGCGGCCGCTGTAGAACTCATCCATAATTTCTCGCTCATCCACGACGATATTCAAGATCACAGCGACACCCGGCGTGGACGGTCCACGGTGTGGGCGCTTTGGGGCGAGGCACAGGCCATCAACGCTGGTGATACCATGTTCACATTGGCCCACCTGGCGTTACACCGCCTCAGTGAGCGAGGCATCCCCCCTGACCGGATCATCACTGCCCTCCATACCCTCGACCAGACGAACCTGGCCCTTTGCCAGGGCCAGCACATGGACCTGCATTTTGAAAGCCGTCTCGACGTGGACTCCGATGCCTATATGATGATGATCCGGGGTAAGACAGCGGCATTGTTGGGTTGCGCCGCTCAACTTGGGGCATTGGTCGCCCTGCCCGACCCAACCTTACCCGAACATTACCGCCGGGTGGGCGAAGAGTTGGGACTGGCCTTTCAGATTCAAGACGACGTGCTGGGCATCTGGGGGAAACCTGACGTAACCGGCAAACCAGTTGCTGACGATGTCCGTAGTCGAAAGAAAAGCCTGCCAATTGTCTACGTATTGGGCCGGCAAAACGACGCCGACGCCAACCGGCTGCGTGCGCTTTACGCCCAGGAGACGCTTTCGGAAGAGGAGGTCGCCGAAATCATCGCCATCCTCGATGCCAGCCAGGCCAAACTGTACGCTCAAGAGTTGGCTCGTTATCACCTGGAAGTGGCCCTGACCGAACTGGAGACTGCTAAGCCAGAACCAGAAGCGGGTGAGGCCCTGTGGGAACTGGCACACTTCCTCATCAAGCGTGCATACTGACACGAGCCGGGCCAGAACTGGATCATGCGATAGTATCTTCAACCGCTTGCAAGAAGCGCGGGTTAGTGACCTCAAGCTTTTCGATGACAGTCCGCTGGACGTGAGCAAAGACCGCATCGTGCCAGGGGCCAACGTCCGCTTCCCCTGCACGGATGCGCGTACAGAGTTCATGATTAAGTCTCTCGACGGCAGTGTGCAATGCTTCTGCACGAGAAGGCGGCTCGCGCTCCGGCTGATTGAGCAGCACAACCAGTCGTTGCCACTCGGACAGCAAGGGTGCTTCACCCGCCGTCAATTCGCGTGCCACGACCCTTAGCACGTTCGCTGCAATCAACCCACGAAAGCGCATACGCGGATCTGTCAGAATTGGTATTATCTCATCCCCCAAAAATCGGGCGACAGCCTCAACCAGTTCGACAGCGGTTGGTCGGTCTTGCATGATAATCCTTTCCTTCGTTCCCCCCCCCGTTCCGCAGCCACGGTCAGCGCTCCATAGTCGATTTGATGAGCGACAATGCTTCCAGTTCCATCTCCGGACACCTGCGGCCGAGGCTGGCGAATTCGAGGTTGGGTTCCTGGCCAGAGAGATGACGTCGAGCCTGATTGAGCGCCCCGATGGCCCAGCCCGCGTTGCCCATTACCTCCCAATAGAAGACGCGCGCTGGGTCTACGCGCTGTCCGCTAGCCTGTTCATAAGCAGCCAGGAACACCCCCGGTGACCCAACGCCACCAAAACGCAGGTGATCCACGCCGAAGCGCCACGATCGCACCAGCGGCCACCCGAGGTCCTCGGCGGGATCGCCAAGGTGCGCAAACTCCCAGTCGAGAATGCCGACCAGGCCCTCTCCGTTAACCACTGTATTGCCGATGCGAAAGTCGCCGTGAACCAGTACGAGCCGATCAGGCGGCAGCGGTTCATGACGCCGTAGCCAGCGGATGCTCAATTCGAGCGCCGGGTGGGGCTCATCAATGCGATCGAGGTCAGCTTCAAATTGGGCAATGCGAGCCCGGGCAGGCGTTTGACCTGGGGCTGGCAGAGTTGCCTGCAAGTGGTATGCGTCGAGGTCAACAGCGTGGATTGCAGCCAGGGCCAGCCCCATCTGTTGGGGCAGGCGAGCGCGAGCCTGGGCCAGCTCGCGCTCTTTAACGATGCGCCGCCCAATCGTCTCCCCTTCTAAGCGATCCATGAGTAGTGCTGGACGACCAAGCAGGTCGGGAAAGAACCAATATGGACGAGGAGACGGCACGCCTGAGGCGAAGGCAGCCCGCAGAACAGTGAATTCGGCGGCCAGGTCAAGTGCAGTAGCAATGATTTTCCCACCCAGCGGCCGCCGCAACACCAGGTAATATTCCCCCTGCCAGGAACCACTGGCGACGGAAAGATCGAGCTGCCACGTCTCTTGCGACGCGCCACCAGCCAT
The DNA here is from genome assembly GCA_964439175.1 of uncultured Anaerolineales bacterium. Lineage (GTDB taxonomy): Bacteria > Chloroflexota > Anaerolineae > 4572-78 > NAK82 > CAYTNQ01. Next base: position 28,666 of record CAYTNQ010000010.1, read on the forward strand.
AGGTTGCAGTCCATTGATCTGGATCTCACTGCCAGTCTCATAGGCCAGCGCCACCCTGAGCGCACTCTGGAATGCACTTGAATCGAGCACCATAGGCTTAAGCCCCCTCTTTAAACTTCACCTCTGCTTCGTCTTTCACGTCGGAAAATACGACGCGCAATACTCATGCGGTGAACCTCCGAGGGACCGTCATAAATGCGAAAGGGGCGAGTCTCACGGTAGAGGGTAGAAAGCGGAATGTATTCCGAAACGCCCAGCGCACCACATATTTGAACTGCCCGGTCCACCACGCGGTTAACCGTCTCCGCCACATAGATCTTGGCCATACTCGTCTCGTGGCGCGCCGGGTGGCCCTGATCGAGCATCCAAGCCGCGTGCCAGATCATCAAACGCGCAGCGTGGAGCTCAATCTCAGAATCGGCAATCATCCACTGGACTGCCTGGTGGTCGGACAGCAGGGCGCCAAACGCCTGGCGCTGCATCGCATAAGGGATCGCGTACTCCATTGCCCGGCGGGCCGCACCGAGCCAGCGCATGCAATGTGTCAGCCGGGCAGGGCCGAGGCGCAACTGAGCATACTCGAAGCCTTTGTTGACTTCGCCCAGTATGGCATCGTCGCTCACCTCGCAATCCACGAATTCGATCTCGCAATGACCACCTGGAAACGACGCGTCGAGTGTAGGAACATCTCGCACGACGCGATAGCCAGGGTTATCGGCGTCCACAAGGAACATAGTCGCGCCGTGATAGCGGTGCACTTCGTCTGTGCGAGCCATCACGATGGTGAAGCCGGCGCCTAACGCCCCGGTTATGAACCACTTTTTGCCATTGATAACCCAGTGGTCCCCACGTTTCTCGGCGTGCGTCTGGAGCAATGATGGATCAGCGCCCGCACCTGGCGCCGGTTCGGTCATACTGAAACACGAACGAACCTCGCCCGCCGCCAATGGCCGCAAGTAACGCTCTTTCTGCGCAGACGTAGCGACCCGCTCAATCAGGTGCATATTACCCTCGTCAGGCGCAGAGCAGTTCAACGCCTGAGGACCAAGCAGGCTTCGACCCGCTTCTTCGAAGACGACGGCGCAGCCGCGCCAGTCCAGCCCTAACCCGCCCCATTCAGAGCTCATATGGGGCAGGTAGAGGGCAGCCTCACGGGCCTGTGCCTGCAATTCGCGGCGCAGGGCATCCCATTCATCTACCTCGTGCGGAAGACTCTGTTCATGCGGGATGACGATGTCATCGATGAAACGGCGAGTGCGATCCTGGAGAACCCGAAGTTCGGATGGAAGGGAAAAGTCCATTGCACATACTCCTCTCTGTTATGCATGAAAACACACCGTCAGGCTGGGGATAGGGATATCCCCCCGCGCTACCAACTCAAGAGGGTAAGAATCGGGCAAACACCTGGTTCCCCAGCAATCGCCCACGCTCAGTGAGGCATAGACGAGCCTGGTCCCATGTGAGCAATCCAGCCTTCGCCAAATCGCGAATCTCGTCATCGTAGGTCTCTTCTAAGGATACGCCAAATCGCCGGCGGAAATTGGCCTCGGTGACCCCCTCGCGAGTTAGACGCAAGCCCAGCATCATCGTCTCGCCCATCTCCAACGACCGGTCAATCACTTCCCCATCCTCTGCAGCAGGCGATGACCACTGAGGAGAGATATCTGCTGCCCCTGATTCACCTGTGTGTGCTTGTACTTCACCGACCGCTCGTCCCGGCTTGCCCCGACCACCGGCCAGCCCGCCCTGGTCTGCTGGCGCAGGACGGAGGCCAGAGACCACGTAGCCCAGCGGCGGGGACAGCGCAGCCATCCGATCAATGTAAGTCGGCACGGGCCGCACATTCCACCAGCGTCGCCCTCCGCTCGATGAGTGAGCGCCAGCGCCTAATCCCAGGTAAGGGCGATTACGCCAATAGACCAGATTGTGGGCACACTCATAACCCGGCAGACTCCAATTCGAGATTTCGTACTGTTGATAGCCTGCCTTTGCCAACCGGTCGTCGGCCAATTCATACATATCGGCGGCCTGGTCTGGATCGGGGGTGGGCAGATAGCCTCGCAACACCTGGTCCTGCAGCGGCGTCCCGTCTTCCAGCGTGAGACAGTAGAGCGAGATGTGTTCTGGGGCCAAGACGAGGGCGCGTTCTAGTGTATGCTGCCATGAAACTAGCGTTTGGCCGGGCAGCCCGTAGATGAGATCCAGGCTCAAATTATCAAAACCGGCTGCGCGTGCTCGTTGAACGGTAAGGCCTACATGATCTGCGTCATGGATGCGCCCCAGAATGGCCAACTCTCCTGCATCAAATGTTTGCGCCCCCAGGCTAAGCCGGCTCACTTCCAATTTGCGGAGTGCGCGTAGATAGTCAAGAGAGACTGTACCCGGATTCGCCTCGCTGGTGATTTCGGCTCCTTCTTCGACGGCAAAAGCATCAAAACAGGCAGTCAGCATCCGTCCCAGCAACTGAATGGGTAGAACAGTAGGTGTGCCGCCTCCTAAGAATACAGTACCGACTGGCTGTGAGAATTTCGGAGCCAGAAACCACGCTTCTTGCATCAACGCCTCTACATAAGGTACGTAGAGGCGGCCCAGGCCAGCGTAAGTATTGAAGTCGCAATATGTACATTTAGCTCGGCAAAAGGGAATGTGTAGATACAACCCCATGGGAATTCCGTCCATAATGATAAGATTATACCACGTGCTAAAATTTGCGCCCAACCGCCCGTTGATTCAGGTTGACGGTAACAAAGAGAGCGGGTATAATCTCACCATCAATCGGACGATTCCTCGTGTGGAACAGAGATTGTTGCATTTCCCGGAATCACGCGATATAATGTGCTAGTGGGCGAGCATCCTAAGCAGCATCAGGAGCCTGGATTGGGAACATTAAACTTGCAAGGCGCAGACGAAGTGACCGAAGGCACCTCATCAGGCCTGGATGAATCGATCCTACCCAAAGGTGCTATCCTTCAAGACCGGTACGAGATTCTCAAGGTATTAGGGTTAGGTGGAATGGGCGCTGTCTATCAAGCGCGTGATCTGCGCTTCACTGGCGTGGCCCGTCTTTGTGCCCTTAAAGAGATGACCAGCACGACGCCTGACCCCCACGTACGGCGGCTGGCTATTCAAAACTTTGAGCGAGAGGCCAATATTCTTGCCAGCCTAAATCACCCGGCCATTCCCAAGATATATGACTATTTTACCGAAGGTATCCGCAGCTACCTGGTCCTAGAGTACATCGACGGACAAGACCTGGAAGCACTGATGGGCGATACTGAGCAGATGCTGCCCCAAGACCGAGTGGTACATTGGGCTATCCAGATTTGTGAAGTACTCTCATATCTTCACAGTCAGGACCCCCCCATCGTCTTCCGCGATCTGAAGCCCTCCAATATTATGCTGCGTCCGCCCAATCACATCGTACTTGTTGACTTCGGCATCGCCCGCGTGTTTGAGGCCGGCCAAAAAGGAACCATGATCGGCACTGAGGGGTACTCTCCCCCCGAGCAATACCGGGGAATCGCTAACCCGCAGGGCGACATCTACGCACTGGCAGCAACTCTTCATCACCTTCTAACCCGGCGAGACCCACGTCTTGAGCCGCCTTTCACCTTCCACGAGGAACCACCGCGCTTGCTCAACCCGGCCGTCTCTGAAGAACTCGAAGCCGCGATTATGAAGGGTCTGGAATACGAACCAGAAAAACGATTCGCCAATGCCGAAGAGATGAAAGCGACCCTGATGCGATGCCTGAGAAAAGAGCCCAAAAAACAAGGAAGCAAGCGGGTTGTCAGCCCCCAATCCTTGACCACACAACGCATACAACCAGACATAGCGGAGCTGCCAGTCAGCGCGGCTGAACAAGTGCCAGGCGACGCCGGTATCCTCCCCATTTGGGAATTCAAGTGTGAAGACGAAATTCGTTCTTCGCCAGTTGCTGCCAATGGGGTCGTTTATATAGGAGCTTACGACAACAACCTTTATGCCTTGAACGCCAAAAATGGCGAATTCCTTTGGAAGTACCCCACCGAGGGAGGGATAGCCGCCACCCCGTTCGTTTGGAAGGATCGAGTGCTGATCGGCTCCGAAGACCGGCTGCTGTACGCAATCTCCTCGCGGACGGGACGCATCTTGTGGACTTGCCCTACGGAAGGGCGCGTTCGTTCCTCGGCGCGGGTCGAATTCGAGCATGCCTTCTTCGGCTCCGACGATTACCGTCTGTATGCCGTCAATGCCCACAGCGGTCGGGTGGTGTGGAAATTCGAGGCGTTAGGCCCCATACGCTCCACGCCTATCGTGGGCGACGAAATCGTATACGCCGGATCAGAAGACAATCATCTATATGCCATCGACCTGCAAACCGGTAATCAAAAGTGGAAATTCCGAGCCAATCGGGGCATCACTTCCAGTCCAATTCTGCACGATGGGCTGGTGATCTTTGGTTCATCAGACTGGAACGTGTATGCCCTCGACGAACGATCTGGCTGGATCATCTGGCGCACTCGAACCGGACAGGCAGTCATTTCATCCCCCCGCGTGATGGATGGCATCGTCTATATTGGATCTGCCGACGGATGCCTCTATGCACTGGATGCCAGTAGCGGACGACAGGTTTGGAAGTTTGACGCTGGCTCTCAAATTGTATCTACGCCGGCTGTCACCGAAAATGTAGTGTATTTTGGAACTATCGGAGGCGATGTGGTCAGCGTCAACATCAAAAGTGGCAAAGAGCGCTGGCGATTCACCACTAGCGGGACAGTAGTCTCGTCCCCCTTCATCTACGAAAATGCAATTTACATTGGCTCTACTGATCATAAAGTATACGCGCTACCGGCATAACCGTGCCGCCGGCCATAGAATGAAAAAACTGGTCATTGTCCAATGAACTTTCTTCAGAAAATCTTGTCACGTGAACGGCTCACCGTGGATGATACTCGTCCCCTATCAGAAAGGGCCAACCCTGTTATGCTGGCTTCACTGCCTCCTGGCCTGACGGTCGCCAAAATAAGCGACATTGGTCAGGTCCGCGAGCGCAATGAGGACTCGTATCTGGCTATAGATATTGCACTGCAGAATGACGATGGGCTAACTCCCCTAGGGCTATACATTGTCGCCGATGGCATGGGAGGACATCAAAAAGGTGAAGTAGCTAGTTCACTTGCTGCCCAAGTGTCTGCCCGTCATATTATCCAGGACGTATTCTTACCGTTCCTATCGGGTCATGAGCAAGATGGCCCTCGCCGTCCAATTAATGAAGCACTCATCCAGGCAGTACAAGCAGCCAATCTTGCTGTTCACCAACAGGCCCCAGAAGCTGGTACCACGCTCACTATGGCCCTCGTTTTTGGTCGCAAAGTATATGTGGCGCATGTTGGCGATAGTCGTGCCTATGTCTTCAACCAGGCTACGCTGCGCCAAATTACACAGGATCACTCGTTGGTCGCTCGACTTGTTGAACTCGGACAGGCCACTCCTGAAGAGGCATTGACGCATACGCATCGCAACGTGCTCTATCGAGCTGTTGGCCAAGCAGGCTCGTTGGAAGTTGACACCTACATGCAGCCACTTCCGGTGGGCAGTTGTCTCTTGCTATGTAGTGATGGGCTCTGGGGAATGGTATCGGACGAAGAAATCGCTCACATTTTGACATACGCTCCAACTCCTCAAAAGGCACTCGAACAATTGATGACAACTGCTAACCAAAATGGCGGTGATGACAATATTACAGCAGTACTTGTAGTTATGGATAAAACCTGAGTATTTATCCCAGAAATTGTACCTGTAGCTTTGCATCCCCGTTCCCGCTCCATGATATCCCCTTCGGACGGGAGAGCCTTCCTTGGGCGGAGCAAACAGCAATGGGATGTTTTTCTGAGCTTTCAATTTAAGCGGGTTCCCTGGCAGGAGAAATTGTTATGCAAGTCGACAAAGACTATTATGACATTCTGGGCGTTCCTCGAACTGCCACCGATGAGGGAATTAGGCAAGCTTATCGCACCCTGGCCCGGCGTTACCATCCTGATGCTAATAGTGACCCCAATGCAGGTAAGAAATTCCAAGAAGTGCAAGAAGCATATGAAGTGCTGAGCAACCCGACACAACGGCAGAAATATGATCACTGGCGCGATCAACAAGGACGCGATAAATCTTCAGCGTTGAGCTTGCGGGCCATTGTCAGCCACAAAAGCCTTCTGGCCATGCCCGAGGAACAAGCGTATTACGTACTTCTCAACGTAACACCCGCTAGCGACCTACCTACCTCTCGTCTCCCTCTAAATCTATGCCTGGTGCTGGACCGGAGCACCTCGATGCAAGGTATGCGCTTGCAGCAAGTGAAGGAAGCAACCCGCCAGATAATTGATAAATTGCAACCCGATGACGCCCTGAGCCTGGTTGTCTTCAGCGACCGCGCCGAAGTGTTACTGCCAAGTCAGCGCAACGTAGATAAAGCAATGGCCAAGTCCATCGCCAGCACCATCCAGCCCAGCGGCGGTACCGAAATGCTGCAAGGGCTACTGGCCGGCCTCAAAGAAATCGAACGCAACCGGAGTGATACATCCGTCAACCATCTCGTCCTGCTAACCGATGGCCAGACCTACGGCGACGAACAAGGCTGCTTAGAACAGGCCGAAGCGGCTGGCCTTCGCCAGATAAGCTTGAGCACGATGGGCATCGGCTCTGATTGGAACGAAGACCTTCTTGACCAAATGGCGGCACTTTCTGGGGGGACTTCGACTTACATCGATTCCCCGCGTAAGGTGGTAGACATCTTCAGGGATACAATACGCAACCTGGGGATGGTAGTTGCTCGCGAATTGATGATGGCAATCAATCCTGGATCCGGCATCCGATTGCAGGAAGCCTTTCAGATTACCCCCCACATTCGCCGTCTGGAAGCACGAGGCGATACAATGGTGCTAGGCCCACTAGGTACCGACCAGGGCAAGGCTCTCCTTATGGAATTCCGCATCCAGGGACTCTCACTCGGTGACCAGCGTCTAATGCGCATTACGGTAGAAGGTGACGTGCCTGGTCGGGCTAACCGCCGCTCGTGGGAATGGGTGGAGCTGACGGCCCGCGTCATCGAAACCCCCGATCCAGACGCCGACATCCCACCTCCCATCGTGACTGCTCTGGGCAAGCTGGCTATCTTTAAGATGCAAGAAAAAGCGATGGCCGATCTAGAAGCCGGCGAGATCAGCGCGGCTACCCAACGGCTCGAAACGATGGCTACACGATTATTGAATTTGGGCGAGACTGACCTGGCTCGTGCTGCCTTGCTCGAAGCAGGCCGGTTGGCACGTACCGGTGACCTTTCGGCGGAAGGTCGTAAGAAAATACGCTATGGTACCCGTGCGCTGTCTATTTTGCCCAAGGAGATTCATCATGATTAAATGCCCGTTTTGTCAGACAACTCACGTAGCTAATACGCTCTTTTGTAGTGAATGTGGTACCTATTTGCTGGAAGACGACCGCCGGGGCACAGACCCGCTCGGCACCGGCGAGATCGGGTGGGTCGGTACCGAGGAAGAGGGCAGCGAACACCTCGCCACGCAAGGAAGCGGCCCATTGGGCGTGCGCCTACGCATCGGCGAAAGTGGGCGCGAAGTAGAGGCTTCTCTGACCAAGGCCATTCACCTGGGGCGGCTTGACCCGGCCAGCGACGTCTTCCCAGAATTAGACCTGTCAGAAGACGGCGGGCTGGAAAAGGGAGTGTCCCGTCGCCATGCCCGCATCCTGAAGCGGGAAGGAACCGTCGTGGTGGAAGATTTGGGTAGTATTAATGGCACTTTCATCAACGGTAAACGCCTGGCCCCTTACCTGCCTGAGGCCCTACACGACGGCGACCAACTTCAACTGGGCAAACTGCTCATTGAAGTCGAGTTATCATAAGCGCCGGCTCTAGACATAAGCCAACTTATGGAGGTAATTGCCGTATGGCGTTCACTGTGATCATCCATCTTTCAGGCACCGATCCATTTCTGGCCGAAATGGATGAATTACCAGATCCGAAGGCCAGTTATATCTTGTGCACCAACCCCCGCGCCCGAGATGGCAAAAACCTGCTCTTCATCGAACCTGAATGCATTCGTTTCATGTTTCCCTGGCACCGAATCAGCTTTATCGAGGCCTACCCTAGCGACGAAGATCGGGCCCAGGTGGAAACTTTCTTCCGCGAGTAGAAGAGTGTCTGTCGTCACACACCCCGCTCTTGCGAGCCCGTGAGAGCAGCCCTTCTCTTAGTCGGTCAATAAATATATGTTCTTCCAGTCCTGTCTTAAATCCTCGCTTGACAATTATTCAACCTGCGATTAAGATACCCCGGATTGCCGGATTAATCCTTGTGAAAATAACCTGCCTGGCGAACGAACGTGTGGGGCACATATCAATTCACCCCAGTTTGCCAGGCTATTTGCTGAGATCATTGCGAAAGGATGTTCAAGAATATGGCTACTCGCCAGATAGCACCCATAATGTGCCCTGTATGCGGTGCGCACTTCAGTGCGCCGATGGAAAACATCGTTGACGTTGCTCGGGATCCCAATCTTAAGGCTCGTTTCCTACAGGGACGCATCAACATCGTTCAGTGCCCTCAATGTGGCACCCAAAGTCCGATGATCACTCCCCTGTTGTACCACGACCCAACCCACGAACTAGCGTTGGTATTGATGCCTAACGAGCTAAATCTGAATCACAACAACCAGCAAAAGATCATCGGTGACCTGACCAACACGCTGATGAACAGCTTACCACCAGAACAACGCAAAGCTTACTTGCTAACCCCCAAAACGTTCTTCACTATGCAGAGCCTGGTCAACGCTGTGCTGGAGGCCGAGGGCATCACCCCCGAGATGATCGAGCGACAGAAGGCCAAAGCGAATCTTATTGATGAGTTTCTACACGCCCAAAACGAGGAGACGCTGCGCAAGCTGGCGAAGGAACATGATGGTGAACTGGACTACGAGTTTTTCCAGGTTCTGACCGCTTCAGCCCAGGCAGCTCATGCCGACGGGCAAACTGAGGTGGCCCAGGCTTTGTTGGGCCTGCGAGCCATATTGGCCGACTTGAGCAGCAACGGGCGAGCCGCAGTAGCTGAAATTGACGCATCCATGGGATTGGGAGAAACCATAACCCGCGAAGATCTGCTGACCCGGCTACAGGACACTCAATCCGACGAAGAATTCGAAGCGCTCGTTGCTGCTGGTCGCCCTTTGCTTGATTATGCCTTCTTCCAGAACCTAACCGCCCAAATTGACGCCGCCCCTGACGCCGACAGTGCAGCACAACTTAAAGCCCTACGTACAAAAATCCTCGATACCACAGCCAGACAAGATGAGGAAGTCCGCGCCGCCATGCAACACGCCACCGACATACTCAAGGCTATTCTGCAAGCCGACGATCCGCGGGCCGCTGTCCGCCAACACCTCAATGAAATTGATGAGACCTTTTTCACCGTTTTGTCCGCCAATATCCAGCGTGCCGAAGCTGAAAATCACAGCGATATGGCTTCGGCGCTGAAACAGGTGGCAGATCTGACTCTATCTCTGCTAGAAGACCAACTTCCACCCGAAGTTCGCCTCATCAATCAACTCTTACAGGCCCCCTACCCAGACGGCACCCGACAATTGCTGGAAACCCAGCGTGAGATTGTCACTACCGAGTTTATAGCTGCCCTGGATCAGATTATTACTGAGATGGAGCGAGCCGGCAACGCTGATGGTGCCAACCACATAAGACAGGTCAAGGGTCAAGCCGAACTCATCACCCAAGGCATTTTGCAGCCCTAATACCAATACCGATTGGCTCAAATGACCCAATACCAGGCGCGTAGCGGCAACCCTTCCCCAGAGGGGACCTATCGGTGCGGTTGCCTGACCTAGGGTAAGGGCAAGCCCTACCCCTACAAGAGGGCTTATTTGAACGGTATTGGCCCTAATACACAAAAGAACCTCCCGTAGGTTCCTTACACCTGTGGGAGGTTCGAGCCTCAAGCAGCAAGCATCAATCGGCAGCATGCTCCAATCGAAAGCCATGTCCCCGCACTGTGACTACGTATTGGTGATTGGGGTCGGCTTCGGCAATGCGCTCGCGCAAACGACGGGCCAACGCATCGATCGCTTGCTCTGAAACACCCTCCGCTTCATCCTCGGCCCATACGGCCGAAACCACTTCTTCACGACTCACCACCCGGGCTCGATATTGGTAGAGCAGCTCCAGCAGACGATACTGAGCCAGAGAGAGAGGGGGGGCCAATTCTTTGCCAGCAACCCACACCCGTTTGGCATCTATGTCCATCCGCAGCACTGGCCCCGATTCCTCCTCAAACAGAAGCGGGGCTGTGGCCCCAGCATCCACAAAGGCCAATTTAGCAGCAAAGGCAATGCCAATTTCGTCACCATCTTTAAGCACCATAGGGGCTGTCAATGATTGCCCGTTAAGGAAGGTGCCGTTTTTGCTGCCTAAATCTTCTAAAACGTAGCCATCCTGTGTTTGCGTAATTCGGGCGTGATGCCGCGATGCCTGCCGGTCGTCAATACGTACATGACAATCATCACCGCGCCCAATGACGACGACAGTCCCTTGCAAGGCCCATTGCCGCTGGGGACTGGTCCCTTCGCGTACCATAAGCATGGCCACGTCCTGTCTGTAGGACACCTCTGGGGAATTGCTCATCATATGATACCTCCGTACCTATCTTTCTCTTGACAGAAACTCTGGGTTAGGTTAATCTATGGGTAGGAGGACGCCAGGGTTTACTACCCGTGTGACACCTTGAGCCTTGGCAAGAAAAAGAGAATTATGCTCCAACCACTTAGTCCCGGCACCACATTGTGGTCTCGCTACCGCATCATACAACTGGTGGGCCAGGGGGGGATGGGTGCCATCTACCAGGCTGAAGACACTCGTTTGGAAGGCCGTCTATGCGCCCTCAAAGAAGTTATCCCCGAATCTGGTGACAGTGAAGACAATCATGAGCAAATTCAGGTACAATTCCGTCGCGAAGCTAGCATACTCGCCCGGTTAGATCATCCCAACCTGCCCAAAGTCTCCGACTATTTCCTTTACAACGGGCGCGACTACCTGGTGATGGATTTCGTCCCCGGTCGTGATCTACGCGAGTTGATCGAAGAAGCACGCAGCCAGGGGCAATTTTTGACTGAAGAGCAAGTGTTGATCTGGGCTGAGCAATTGTGCGACGCCCTTGAGTATCTGCACAGCCAGGATCCACCCGTTCTTCATCGGGACATCAAGCCAGCCAACATCAAACTCACCCCAGCCGGCACCATTAAGCTGGTAGATTTTGGTCTGGTCAAACTACTGGCTCCCGATGACAACCGCACCGTCACTGTACTGCAAGGACGTGGAACGGTGCAATATACACCTCTTGAGCAATACGGTGGGGATACCGGCCACACCGACGCACGTTCCGACATCTATTCGCTGGGAGCGACCCTATATCACTTGTTGACCGCCCAACCACCTATAGAAGCCAAGCAGCGATTTCTCAAGCCTGGTGCCATGCCCACGGTTCGGGAACTCAATCCCCACATATCACCTTATGTGGAAAAAGCTATTGCCCATGCGATGGCTATGCACCCCGATGACCGCCCCTCGAGTATCGCCGAATTTCGCGCCGAATTATTCGGCAGACAAGCAACTCCACTGCGAGACGCTCGCGGGATAATAGACCGCCTGGCAGGAAGACGCGCTTCTACCTACTCTTATGTAACTAGCGATACGACTTGGCGCGACGCGCTTTGGTACAATCGCCTGTTGCTGCTGCTTTTGGGCCTGTTGCTGGCCCTGGCCGTCGCGGTGACGGCCATACCTGCCGAACGCCCCACGCTCCCTACCCACCCACCCACCGCAACGACGATCGAAGCTGGCCGTCTCCCTTGATGGGATGTGGCAATCTACTGTCTACTTTTCCTTACCCTCACCAACAGCAACCCAACCCCAGCAAAGAAGAGACTCACTACAGCCGGCAGAGCCTCGTACGGTAACCAGCTATGAACCGCTCTTGCAATGAGCGGCACCTGTTCTAGCGGAATGAACCCGGCGCCAAAGAGGACGTACCCCCCCAATCCCGATACCACCGCGGTGAGCGGATATTGCAATCGTTCCTCCAGGAGCCGCGAATGGCTGGCTGGCAACACATACAACACTCCTCCCACAAACGAGAGAGTCACCAAAGACAAAAACAACCCCATCGCGTCCACCATTTTACCCGGTGGTTCTGGTTCGGGCGTCGGCACAGGTGTTGGCGTAGCGGTAGCCGTGGGGGTCGGCGGGAGCGGCGTGATGGTAGGGGTGGGCGTCGATGTGTGAGTGGGGCTAGGTGTAGGGGTAGCAGTCGCCGTAGGTCGGTCAAAACCAACTTCAATCGGTCCTTCTTCAGGAATGGTGAGAATCAATCGCACCGAGCGCTGCGCCGTATCACTGGTGGCAGTGATCTCCCAAGTACCACTTCGATCAAGTTTAAAGTTGGTCCTGGCCACGCCGTCTACGGTCGTGGCCAATAGACGGGGAGCCTCCAGGGACAGAATAGTATCCAGCAGGCGGAACTCGACCGGCGTCCCATCAGGAACGATCCGGCCATTGCGGTCCACAATCTTGCCCGTGCGCAGTGTCAACGTATCTCCCACCCGAAAGTCCAACTGGATAGGGATGGGTGTTCCTTCCGGCGAAACCTGAGGTGTGAGAGTAGAAGTAGGAATGGCGGTGCTGGAAGGGGACATATTGTCGGTCACGACTTCGATGTTGATGACCTGGTTAGGATCGGGCCGGGTGACCTCGATGATTTGATAACCAATGGCATCCACATCCACTGGAGACGAGCCATGTGGTTGAAATTCTTGAAAAAGCAATCTCACAGCCGCTTTCAAGAAGGAGGGCGACTTGCTATAAAGGCCATAATAGGCGGTGAGCTTGCTCACTTCAGTTGTGTCTAAATAATAGGGTGCATTGAAGGCCAGCACCACTAATTTTTTACCTTGCAAGCTATCAGAGCGCTCCCGGAGAAAAAGCTTAAGCGCATCAGATTGAGGGTAATCCTGGGGATTCACGTCAAGCATCGCGAAGATGAGCCAGTCAGCGCTGCGGATTAGCTCCTCTACCCGATTGGCTGTCTCGGTCGCTTCATTCGTTCCCCCTGTTTCACTTTCCTGGCTGGATAACACCTGCTTTAGCTCGCTGAACGTCAGGCTGCTCACCTGATCAGGCGATATTTGACCCGTTGCATCCGGGCCATAAAGCTGCAATATCAGTGATTCCAACTCAGTCGGACCAATAAAATAGAAAGGAGGGCAATCAGCACAGTCTTGGCTTTGGCGATCGTCAGTGATGATGAGAATCTGATCGTCACTAAGGGGAGGGCTGGGCAGGCGGTCTGATAGTTCGTCGAGACCTGGATAGATAAGGGTAGCTGCCTCTTGCGCTACTTGCGAGATAGTGGCCCCTTGCTGTCCTACCACTTCTGATAACTGATCCAGGGGAACCTGGGCCTTCTCAAGGGTAAAGTCGCCATAGACGGCCCGCTTGTGTTGTAGGATGCGAGCCACCGACTGATCCACCCGCATTTGAAAAGTGGGATCAGAATTGTATTTATCACGGAAAAAGAGGATAGTCGCCTCAATGTTGTCCAACTGGGTTTTCCAGTCGTCAGTTAACGCAAACTGGGAAAGGTAAAGCAAGTCATTACCAGCCAAAAAACACTCCTGGGCGATGCGTTTGGCCGGGAAGGTTTGCAGAGTAGGATCGTAGAACTTGCGGATAGCAGGCACCCCCAGCGCGTCACTGATCAACAGCCCCCCTGCCTCACGCCAAGGCGCAAACTCGGGCAAGCTGAGGATAGCCGGAAGGTTTTGCGCGTCACAACTGATAGGGCGGGTCAATTGGCGGATATTACCCTGGAAACCACGGTAGCGCACATGAGAGGTCATCAAAGCATCGGTGGCTGCCATTGGGTTATCGGGATTGAGGGTCGTGGCAGCAAAGAAAGGGGCTAACTCGATGGATCGTAATGTCTCCAGTGACTTTTGAATAGTTGGTAGTTCCTCATAAGGATTGCGATCTGTGTCGCCCAGGCCAGGGAAATGGTTGGCAACAGTGAGCATATGTCCGCTGCCCCCCTCGTGTACCCCCTGGATGTACGCCTGCCCTAATCGGCCTACCCAATAGGGATCGCCTCCAAAAGTACGCGCGCCCAATGTACCGCGCAGCGTAGGACGAGGCCGGTCCAGCACATCAAGGGATGGCCCCAAGAGCATGTTTACACCCACGGTTGTTAACTCTTGCCCCACGATCTGACCCACTTGCTGGGCATAGGTCGGGTTCCAGGTTGCGCCTATAGCCATTTCGTTAGGCAAGGGCGTCAACCCGGTCCGGAGATGAGTAAAGGGATAGCCATCACCTTCTTGATTCAGCGCAATAAAGAGAGGAATAGGTGTGTAGGCAGTCGCGGTAGAGGTACGAGTGGCTGTGAGCGCTGGCGTAAAGGCCAGTGCCTGTAAGTTATTGGCAAGAGTCGCTACTCGTTGTGAGGCTTCCTCGTCGTTCACAAAGTTGCTGTTGCCAGGAGATAACACTACGCCCCCTACCCGATACGTTTGAATCAGGCGGGCCACGTCCGATGTAGGCGACACATCGTCTCCGACAAATGTCACCAAAAAGAGTTGCCCCACCTTTTCGTCCGGCGTCATCTGAGCCAACAATTGCTCAATCGCCGGGTCAACAGGTGGTACGTCCCCTTCTTGAGCATTGGCTCCTGGCAGAACAGGCGACAGGATCAACAAGAAGAGAATAACGATAGCCAGTATCAGTTGATGGAGAGTACTTGTTCTCAAGGGGCTCCCAACAATATGGCATATTCGGCAGCATAACCACAAACTACCTTAAGTATACCCTCGAACGCCTCTGTCGTCAATCACCCCCTGGTAGGGCGGTGCGTTCAGATTTGGGGCGAACCGTCCTGACGACCTACCCCCCGGCCCCTTTCATTATAATGAATGCTAACCCGCGTACTACTTTTGCCCAGTCCGGTCGGACAGGTAATCTTGCAGAGCCCAGAGGCCTAGCAAATAACTGCGCCAGCCAAATCCCACGATTTGCCCCACACACACCGATGCCAGCAATGACTGGTGCCGGAAATTCTCTCGCGCATGAACGTTGCTCATATGCACCTCGACCACCGGCAGGCCCACGGCTGAGATGGCGTCGCGCAGCGCATAACTGGTGTGCGTGTAAGCACCAGGATTGAAGACCACGCCGTTGGCCCACGTCATTGCATCCTGCAAGGCATCAATCAGCGCCCCCTCGTGATTGGACTGAAAGACGCGCAAACTGATGCTCTGGGCACTGGCATAATCCCGCAATCGCTCGTTGATCTCATCCAACGTCTGTAAGCCATACACCTCCGGTTCGCGCCGGCCAAGCAAATTGAGATTAGGTCCATGCATCACCAAGATCGCGGTCATATGTCACTCCGAATTGTGTCTCAATTCCAATAACGTCCCTGCTCTGTTGGCTCCTGACCTCATTTTACAGCAGTTGTACGACCGATGTCAACCGATATGTCAGCCGGCTCTGGCCTCTCACCACGACCATTTATCATTCTCATATGCCGGGAGAGTACCCCCGTAGGGTAATCGTAGGGCATACGTCCAGCAGACCGCAATTGACTGAGCTACAATAAGTATAGTATGAAACCTCTTTTTCTCCTCCTTTTGTAGAGAGCTGGGGAAGCGGGTCCCCGGCTCTCGTAGTTTATTAAGAAGACCCCGGTCAATGACCGGGGTCTTCTTTTTGTAAGAAGCTATCTTTGGTATAAAATGCTAATAAATACCCTGTGACGGAAGGAAGAGACTAATGAATAAATGCTGGCGCTTGCTCGCCCCGGTTCTTGTTTCAACACTTCCCCTCCTGACCGCTTGTGCTTCGATGGGCGGGCCTTCTCTGCCGGCTTCTCCTGCGCCAAAAGTCACTCAACCATCCCAAGCCGGCGGCAAGCTAGTTTATGGGTTGACCTTGTCACCCTCTGGTATTGACCCACACGTAAACGCTTCGGCCGAGTTGGGCATCCCACTGAGCAGCGTTTACGATACCCTGGTTTATCGCGTCGCCGATTCCACAGCGAACGCTGGCAAACAATTCGTCCCCGGCCTGGCCGAGTCGTGGGAGGTAAGCGACGATGGGTTGACTTATACCTTCTATCTGCGCCACGATGTAATCTTTCACGACGGGACGCCTTTCAACGCAGAAGCGGTTCGCGCCAACATTGAGCGGATTGTGGATCCTGATACCCAATCACAAAAGGCGGCCTTTTTACTCGGCCCTTTCGACTCGGTTGAAGTAATAGATGAATACACGGTGGCGATTCACCTGTCAGCCCCTTATGCACCCCTGCTCGATGGGCTGGCCCAAGTCTACCTGGGAATAGCCTCGCCGGCCGCACTGGCCCAGTGGGGACCGGATTACCAATTCCACCAGGTCGGCACAGGTCCCTTTAAATTCGTTGAATACGTGCCTAATGACCACCTGACTCTCGTCCGCAACGACGATTACAACTGGGGGCCGACAATCTACGACCATTCTGGCCCGGCTTATCTGGATGAAATCGAGTTTCGCTTCTTCAGCGACTCAGCCGGGCGCGCCCTGGCATTGGAAGCAGGTGATGCCGACGTGATGGGAGAATTGCCTCCCCTCGACGCCGCTCGTCTGCGGCAGGACAGTCGTTTTGTTATTATACCTATCGCCATCCCTGGTCAGCCATTGGGGTTTGTGCTCAATGTCCAACATCCCCCCCTAGACGACGTCCATGTGCGACAGGCATTGCTCTTCGCTACTGACCGGACTGCCATCGTCCAGGCCATTTTCGGCGGCGAGTCGCCTCCGGCCACAGGTCCTCTGACGGCAGTCACTTTTGGCTACGATCCATCACTGGCAGAGCGCTATTCCTATAATCCAGACGAAGCCGCCAGATTGTTGGAAGAAGCGGGTTGGACCGACTCGGATGGCGACGGAATCCGCGAACAGAACGGCCGGCCCCTGACTTTGGACGCCGCGCTGATGACCTGGGGTTCGGTGCCCGAAGTGGCCCAACTTTTGCAGGCCCAATGGGCCCAGGTAGGTGTGGAGCTACACACCGAAACCCTCACCTACCCGGCCGCCCTGGAAGCGGCCCGAGAGGGAAATTATCACATCATCCCGCAAAACTTCTCAAGCAGCGACCCCGACTTGCTGTGGGTTTACTATCACTCCGACGTTCCCTTCAACTGGAGCAAGGTCTCCGATGCGACACTCGACGACCTGCTAGATAGGGGGCGGAGCATAACTGATCCAGCCCAGCGTGCCGAACTTTACATCCAGGCGCAACGGCGCATCATGGAACTGGCCTTGCTGGTCCCCATCCGTGATCCGGTTAACCTCAACGCGACCGGCGCACGCGTGCAGGGTCTGCGCTTCGATGCTCACGGCTGGTTCCCCTTGTTACACGACGTGTATCTCAAGGAGCAGTAATTCATCAAGTATCAGGCTAGGGCCCCTATTTCGTGCTATTTGCCATTTGTTTATTTGCTAACTGCCCCTGTAACTGGTTCCCTTGATCCATTGGTGCTTGTGGGATGCTTTCGTACGTGATCCGCCGAACGGCTACCGCCCTGGCTGTGATGTGGGGGGTAGCAACCGTCGTTTTTCTGCTGTTGCGAGTGCTGCCTGGCGACCCGGTCGAAGCTATGCTGGCTGGATCGGGAGCCTCGCAAGCGGCGATTGCCCAGGCTCGCCAGCAACTGGGCCTCAACGACCCGCTACCAGTACAGTACGGTCGCTACTTGTTGCACACGCTACACGGCGACCTGGGACGTTCTCTCTTCAGCAACCGCCCCGTGACCCTGACCATCGCTGAGCAATTGCCAGCCACATTGCAACTGGCGGCAGCAGCGTTGTTGGTGGCCGTGGTTTTGGGTTTAACTTTAGGCATTCTGGCCGCCCTGCGCGCTGGAACCTGGATTGATCGGGCCGCGATGGGTGTGGCTGTGCTGGGTGTATCGGTTCCGGTTTTTTGGTCGGGGTTGTTGCTGATTTGGGTCTTCAGCGTCGGCCTCAACTGGCTGCCGGCAACAGGGGCCGACGGCTGGCGACATCTCGTGATGCCAGCGCTTGTACTGGGACTGGTCGGCGCCGGTCCCATCGCCCGCCTGGTACGTGCCAGCTTGCTTGACGTGTTGCGTGCCGATTACGTCACGATAGCTCGGGCCAAGGGATTGCCCGAGGCGGCTGTCATTGGCCGGCACGCATTGCGCAATGCCATCATCCCTACCATCACCTTAGTCGGCCTGCAAGCCGGATTTTTGTTAGGAGGCACTGTCGTCACCGAGGTGGTGTTTGCCCGACCGGGCCTGGGTCGGCTGGTAGTAGAAGCTATACTGTGGAAGGATTTGCCCGTCGTCCAGGGTGTCGTGCTGCTCATCGCCGCCACCTACGTCGTCATCAATCTGTTGGTAGATATGGCTACTTTTGTCCTTGACCCACGCCTACGCCAGTAACAATGCTATGACTCGAGCTGTCCCTCAATCAATCGCAAGTCAGCACCCTACCAGGGCTTCACGTGCCCGCCCCACCCCCACTCTGCGCCGGGTTCAAGTCCCACGCCCACGTGCGTTGCGCCAAAACCCGGCGGCCTGGATGGGCGTTGTGCTGTTATTGGCCATCGTCGGGCTATCGCTGGCAGCGCCTGGCCTGGCCCCGTATGATCCTATCGCCACTGCCCCTGCCGACCAATTGCAGCCGCCCAGCCTAAGTCACCCGGCAGGCACCGACCTTTTTGGCCGGGACGTGTGGAGCCGGCTGCTGTGGGGAGGGCGACTGTCGCTAGGGGCGGGAATGTTGGCAGTGGCATTGGCAGTGTTGCCTGGGGGACTCTTGGGACTGCTGGCTGGCTATGTTGGTGGCTGGCTAGATTCATTTCTGATGCGCATCGTGGACGTGTTGCTGTCCTTTCCCAGCCTGCTGCTGGCGCTGACCATTGTCGCTTTGCTGGGGCCAGGATTGGCGAGCGTAACCCTGGCTGTAGGGCTGGCCGGCATCCCCCGCTTTGCCCGCCTGGTTCGGGCTGGTACCCTGGGCATACGCTCGGAGCTGTTCATCGAGGCAGCGCGCGTGATCGGTTGTCGGCCAGGTCGAATTCTACTGCGACACGTGGCCCCCAACGTGAGGGGCCTCATCATCCCCCTCAGCGCACTGGAATTGGGATACGCACTGCTGAACATCAGCGCGCTGAGCTTTTTAGGTCTGGGAGCACAACCGCCTACCCCCGAATGGGGCGCAATGCTGGCCGAAGGGCGTGTCCTACTACGTCATGCGCCGTGGGTTGTCACGGCTCCCGGCTTGGCCATTACCCTCAGCGTGTTGGCCTTTAACCTGTTGGGAGATGCCCTGCGCGATGCGCTGGACGCGCAGGTGCGAGGCTAAGCACTTGTCCAGAAATAACTTGGTACGTTTGCCAGATGGGGGCTAGAGATTTCCTGAATCTGGTGAGGTTTGACTGCCTTTGCCATCTGTGATAAGATACGTTTTATGTACCCTAAGAGGAAGCATATTATAAACCAGTAGATTACCCGCATATCCCCATGGGGGAAGCGGGTTACCTTGTAGAAGCGGATTGTCTGTACGTCCCCGCTTAGCCTGTTTTCGACACCCCCCAACAAGTTGGGGACTCTGAATATCCAACAAGTTGGGGACTCCGCATGCGGAGTCCCCAACTTGTTGGGAGGATCCGCCAGGAATCGGACTTCCAAAATGTTTAAGTGCCGAAAACAGGCTAAGGACAACTGAAGAGAGAGCATTCGCAGTTGGCCTATTACCCCAATCCGCAAATATGGAGACGTACTCAAAATGCTGGACACATTGTTTTCACCCAAGTCTATCGCCATAATCGGCGCATCGCGCACTGAGGGCAAGCTGGGGTACGCCGTCCTATCCAACATCATCCAGAGCAAATTCAGCGGCGCTGTCTATCCCATCAACCCCAAGGCCGGTGAGATTCTCGGCCTTCCCTGCTACCCTAACCTGGATGCCATTGAGGACGAGATTGACCTGACCGTGATCGTCATCCCGGCCAAATTCGTCCTCGAGGCGCTGGAAGAGTGCGGGAAGCGGGGCGTCGGTTCAGTCATTGTCATCTCGGCCGGTTTCCGCGAAACCGGTCACGAAGGCCTGATGGCCGAACGCAAGATGGCCGACATTGCGCAAAAGTATGATATGCGTATCGTCGGCCCCAACTGTCTAGGGGTAATCGATACGCTGGCGCCGATGAATGCCTCCTTCGCAGTTGGTATGCCACGCCAGGGGCACATCGCCTTCATGTCCCAATCGGGCGCGCTTTGTACCTCTATTCTCGATATCGCCCTGGCCCAAGATATTGGGTTTTCGCGCTTTGTGAGCCTGGGCAACAAGGCTGATCTCAACGAGATAGATTTCCTGGAAGCGTGGGCCAACGATCCTGAATCGGGCGTGGTGATGGCCTATTTAGAGGGTATTGCCGACGGCGCTCGTTTCATCGAAGTAGCCCGCCAATTGACCAAACACAAGCCGGTTATCGCCATCAAATCGGGCTCTACCAGCGCCGGTTCACGGGCTGTCAGCAGCCACACCGGTACCTTGGCCGGCAGCGAGCGCGCCTATGAGGCAGCTTTTAAGCAGGCAGGGGTCATCCGGGCCGGATCAGTCGGCGAGATGTTCGATCTATCAATCGCGCTGGCCCGTCAGCCTTTGCCCCGCAACGACCACGTAGCTATCATTACTAACGCCGGCGGGCCTGGTATCATGGCTACGGATGCCATCGAGCGTTCCGGACTGAGCCTGGCTTCTCTCAGCCAGGAGACGATGAACGAGCTTCGCCAGGAACTCCCTGCTGCGGCCAGCGTGCTGAATCCAGTAGATGTGTTAGGTGACGCGTTGGCCGACCGCTACCAGTATGCGCTTAAGCTGGTATCAGCCGACCCCAATGTGGGCGCTCTTATTATCATCCTCACCCCACAATTTATGACCGAAATCGAGGAAACCGCCCGTGCTGTGGGTGAAGTTTCTAGACACAGTGAAATCCCGATTATGGCTTGCTTTATGGGTGAGGCCAACACCAAGACTGGCGTGGAGATTCTGACTGGCTACAACGTGCCCAATTACGTTGTACCCGAGCGAGCCGTGGCCGCCCTCAAAGCAATGGTCGAACAGCGCCGCTGGCAAGAACGTCCGCGGCCTGAGTTTGAGGCCTTCAATGTGGACCGGGAACGAGTTGCCCGCATCTTCGAGCAGGTTCGGGCCGATGGTCGCCTACAAATCGGTGATGCCGAAGCACGCGATATCCTGGAAGCCTATCACATTCCTATTCCCCCCTCAAAACTGTGCAAGACAGCAGACGAGGCGGTGGCTTTCACTGAAGAGGTCGGCTATCCGGTAGTTATGAAGATCGCATCGCCTGACATCCTGCACAAGACCGACATTGGCGGCGTGCGGCTGAACATTGGGAGCGCGAGTGACGTGCGCGATTCCTTCGACCTGCTTACCTTCCGCGCTATGCGTTACATGCCGGACGCTGAAATTTGGGGCTGTCTGGTTCAGCAACAGGTACGCAGCGGCAAGGAGATCATCACAGGCATGAACCGCGACCCGCAGTTCGGCCCCCTGGTGATGTTTGGTCTGGGCGGTATTTACGTGGAAGTGCTCAAAGACGTGTCTTTTCGCATCGCTCCCTTCTCGCGGCGCGAGGCGAACGAGATGATGCGCGAGATTCGATCGTTTAATCTGTTACGCGGTGTGCGTGGCCAGGCCCAGTCGGACATCGAAGCCATCGCCGACACACTGCTCAAACTATCGCAGCTCGTCACCGACTTCCCTGAAATTGTGGAGATGGACGTCAATCCCTTGATGGTCTTTGAAGAGGGACGCGGAGTGATGGGCATTGATATGCGGTTGGTGCTGGCGTCGTAAAACGTACCGCGTGAAACTCAAGACGTAATCGGGATGCACGACATACCTCAGGTTTCACGCACCACGTTTTACGCATCACGCTTCAGGAGGCAATGATGACCACCAATATTTATGTGACTTCGACCCAAACTTTCTCTGGCAAGAGCGCCTTGTGTGTTGGCCTACTGAGCCGATTTAAGCGCGACGGGTTTGTCGTAGGCTATATGAAGCCGGTCAGCACCACGGCCCGCATCGTCGGCGAACAGGTGATGGATGAAGACGCTCACTTTGTCAAGTACACCTTCGGCCTGGCCGACTCGTTAGAGACAATGGCTCCTGTCATTCTCACCAACCAGCGGGTGGCTGCAGTATTGGCCGGGGGCGAGCAGAACCTGGATGCCCACGTGCAATCGGCCTATCAGACTATTTCTCAGGACAAGGACATTGTGGTGTTGGAAGGAGGCGGCAGTCTACGCGAAGGTTGGATTGTCAACCTGGCTCCGCCCCACGTGGCAGGTTTGCTAAAAGCGCGCACTTTAGTGTTGGTGCCCTACGACAACGACCTGCAATTAGTGGATGACTTGATCACCGCTCGGGTGCGGTTGGGAGAGTCATTAGTAGGAGCGGTCATTAACCGTGTGCCCAATCACCGCTTGGACTTCGTCCAATCCCAGGTCAAGTCCTTTGTTGAACGCCACGGCGTCCCCATCTTTGCCATCCTTCCCAAAGAGCGAGTATTACAGTCGGTCAGCGTCGCCGAGTTGCGAGACAAACTGGGAGGCGAGGTGCTATGCAGCCATCACGCCGTGGACGAGTTGGTAGAGCATTTGATGGTAGGTGCCATGAGTGTCGATAGCGCTCTTACCTATTTCCGCCGCAAGCCCAACAAGGCAGTCATAACCGGTGGTGACCGGCCCGACATCCAATTGGCCGCGCTGGAAACTTCGACACGCTGCCTCATCTTGACTGGCAATCTGCGTCCCAGCCCGCTGATCATCGGCCGGGCTGAAGAACTGGGGGTACCCATCATTCTCACCCGCCACGACACCATGACCGCGGTTGAGATCATCGAGACGTTCTTTGGTAAGAACCGCTTCCATCAAGAAAAAAAGGTCCAAAGCTTTGAGAGCTTGTTGAGCGAACATATGGATTTCGAAGCGCTGTACACCGCGCTTGGATTGCGATAAGAAGGAGTCAGGGATGGGGGATCAGGGAATCAGGACTCCCTGTACCCCTAATTCTAGATAGCATCTTTTCTGAAATGGAGGAAATCGGATGACATTTAATGCGATGACCCTTATAGAAGATATCGTCGCCCGTGAGATTCTTGACTCACGCGGCAACCCGACTGTGGAAGTAGAAGTCTTGCTGGCTGATGATTCGACAGGCCGCGCAGCCGTCCCTTCTGGGGCAAGCACCGGCGTTCATGAGGCGCTGGAATTACGTGATGGGGACGAGGACCGCTTCGGCGGTAAAGGCGTGCAAAAGGCAGTCGAGAATGTCAACATTACCGTCGCCGAAGAACTTTACGGCTGGGACGCCCTGGATCAGGAAGGTATTGACAGTTTTTTGCTGGGACTGGACGGTACAGCTAATAAGAGCCGACTGGGTGCCAACGCCATTCTGGGCATCAGCCTGGCCGTGGCCAAAGCAGCCGCTGTGGCGCTTGATCTCCCGCTGTACCGCTATCTGGGAGGTGTCAGTGCCCGCACGCTGCCGGTGCCAATGATGAATATCCTGAACGGTGGCGCACACACCGGCTGGCAGAGCACAGACTTCCAGGAGTTTATGGTGATGCCCGTCGGCGCGGAGAGCTTCGCCGAAGCGCTGCGTTGGGGGGCCGAGATTTATCACGCGTTGAAGAAGGTGCTTAAGGGCAGAGGCTACAGCACCAACGTGGGCGACGAGGGCGGCTTTGCCCCGGCTCTCAAGAACGATGAGGAAGCCGTCGAAGCCATTCTGGAGGCCATCGAGACCGCCGGCTACGAGGCAGGTGAGCAAGTGATGATCGCTCTGGACCCGGCGGCTTCGGAGCTGTGGGAAGACGGCAAATACCATTTACGTATCCAGGGCAAAACGCTGACCAGTGACCAGATGGTCGCTCTGTGGCAGGACTGGATGGATCGCTACCCCATCATCTCGTTAGAGGATGGCCTGGCCGAGGATGACTGGGATGGCTGGGCCGCGCTGACGGCTGCTATCGGCGACCGGGTTCAAATCGTCGGGGACGATTTACTGGTGACCAACGTCGAACGGCTGGCGCAAGCTATTGAGATGAAAGCTGCCAACAGCATCCTCATCAAGCTCAACCAAATCGGCTCCCTGAGCGAGACGCTGGCGGCTATCGAGATGGCCAAACGCGCTGGCTGGACCGCCGTCGTCAGTCACCGCTCCGGCGAGACAGAGGACACGACGATTGCCGACCTGGCAGTGGCCATGAACACCGGCCAGATCAAAACCGGCGCACCCTGCCGCTCCGACCGGGTGGCCAAATATAACCAACTGCTGCGCATCGAGCAAGAACTGGCCGAGAGTGCCGTGTATCCGGGGATGGGAGCGTTTTATAATATCGTGCGCTAGTCATGCGAGGGATCTAAACCGCTTCTGGCGGCGGTAACGACGGCTCCTCAACGACTTCGTCGTGATGATCCTGGCCGATCGTGTCGGCGGCCGGGGCAGCGCAGTAGGGGCAGATATTCCAGCGCAGGTGCAGCAGTCGCCCACAGTTGAGGCACGTCTTCCTGAGGATGGTGTGACAATCAGGGCATACCTGCCAGTCAGGTTCAATTTTTCGCCGGCAGCCAGGACAGACGGACCGCTCCTCCAAGTCTTGCAGCAGCGCCTCCTCTTCCAATGACCGTTCGTAAAGCTCGGCCAGGGTCTCGCGCGGGCGCAGCAAGAAGTAAAGCAACAACCCCAACGGCCCAAAGACGACGACCATCAAGGTGGCCAGCAAAATGGCAAAGATGTCGCGCGAACGCGATCGCACGTCACGGAAAGTCCAAATGATGAGACTCACCCACAGAGCCAGAAAAAACGCGCCGCCAAAAGCCAGGATGACTTGCAGGCCAACAATGACGCTATTGGGAATTTGAATGTCAGGCATTCGATAGCCCCCCTCAACGCAAAGTAACGGAGCGAATTATACCACTGTGTTGGAAAATTAGGAAACTGCCCCCCTCTCCAAATGCACCAGCAACAGTGAGATGTCGGCAGGATTGACACCCTGGATGCGCGCCGCCTGTCCTATGGTCGCCGGACGGAAATGGGCCAATTTCTGGCGGGCTTCGTTGCGCAGGGCCACAACTGCATCATAGTTAAAGTCCGGCGGAATACGCCGCATCTCCAGTCGCCTCATACGCTCCACTTGACGCCGCTGTTTGGTGATATAGCCAGCATATTTGGCTTCGATTTCCACCTGTTCCACTTCGGATGACAGCAGGGGCTCAGGCGGAGGAGCCAAGGCCTGGATTGCTCGATAGCTTACCTCAGGGCGGCGCAAGAATTGCAAAGCGTTGACGCCATCAGTCAGTGGCTCCAACCCCAGCGCGATGAGCTTTTCGCGATTGCCGCTGTTGGGTGAGATGACGAGAGAAGCCAGCCGCTCCAGCTCCGCCTGCACCGCCTGTTGCCGCCTCTCGACCTGTTCATAGCGCTCTCGGGAAACCAATCCCACGTCGTAGCCGATAGCCGTCAAACGCAGGTCAGCGTTGTCTTGCCGCAATAACAGACGGTATTCGGCGCGGGAGGTCATCTGGCGATATGGTTCGTGGTGCTCCTGCGTTACCAGGTCGTCAATCAACACGCCGATGTAAGCCTGCTCTCGGCCCAACACCAACGGCGGGCGGCCCTGCACTTTGAGCGCAGCGTTGATACCAGCCATCAACCCCTGAGCCGCTGCCTCCTCGTAGCCAGTGGTGCCGTTGATTTGCCCGGCATGGAAGAGTCCCTCAATTGGCTTCGTCTCCAGCCAGGCGTGAATTTGATCGGGGGGCACGTAGTCATATTCCACTGCATAGCCGATACGCATAAATTCCACGTCCCGCAGAGCCGGGATACTGCGCACCATCTGCACCTGCACGTCCACGGGCAATGAGGTATTCGCCCCTTGCAAGTAGACCTCAGTGGTCTGCCAGCCTTCGGGTTCCAGGAAGAGTTGGTGACTCTCCTTGTGGGCAAAGCGCACAATCTTATCCTCGATGGACGGGCAGTAACGCGGCCCAACCCCTTCGATGACACCGGTGAAGAGAGGCGCGCGATCCAGGTTGGCACGGATAATTTCGTGCGTCTCCTGGTTAGTGTGCACCAGGTAGCAAGGAAGTTGCGGCCGCCAATCGGTCTGGCGCACGTAGGGATAGATGGGATGGGGCGGCTGGTGCAGAAAATGAGGGATCAGGGAATCAGGAGTCAGGGAATCAGGACTCAGGGAATCAGGAATCAGGGAATCAGGAGTCAGGCCCTCAATTTCCCGTTCACCTGATTCCCTGATCCCTGATTCCTGATTCCCTGAGTCCCTGACCCCCTGATTCCCAAAACTAAAGTACAGCGCCTCCTCACTTCCGTATTGCGGCTTAGTTTGCGAGAAGTCAATGCTGCGGGCGTCGAGACGAGGGGGTGTCCCCGTCTTCAATCGCCCCAAACGAAAGCCCAGTTCACCCAACGACTTGGACAGGCCCAAGGCCGGGGGTTCACCATCGCGCCCGCCGGCACGTACCCAGTCTCCGGTAATGAGACGTCCTCCCAGGAAGGTACCGGTGGTCAGCACCACAGCCCGCGCCGCGTAGGTCTGGCCATAGCTGGTCGTCACCCCAGTCACCATGTCCCCATGCACGAGCAACCCTTCGACCAGCGATTGTTTGATGTCCAGATGGGGGGTATTCTCTAACGCGTGGCGCATCGTCCAGGCGTAACGTTTTTTGTCCGCCTGAGCCCGGAGCGCTTGCACTGCCGGCCCTTTGCTGTTGTTGAGCAGCCGCACCTGGATGAAAGTACGGTCGATGGCGCGCGCCATCTCACCGCCCAACGCATCTATTTCGCGCACCAGGTGGCCTTTAGCCGGCCCACCGACACTGGGATTGCAGCTCATCCAGCCAATCGTGTCCAGATGAGACGTGAGCAACAGAGTGCGTGCTCCCATCCGGGCGGCTGCCAACGATGCCTCGATGCCGGCATGCCCGCCCCCCACAACAACTACGTCATAATCCTTGCTTCTCATCATCTTCCCCTAAATTCCATCTCTTAACCTAAGAAACTCCTCAGGTGCCCGGCACTTTTGCGGCCTTTAGGGTGCAATCTGGCGTCTGACAGCGGACCGGACATAGTGCATTTCTGTCGATGAAGTGCCGGGCACCTGAAGGCTGAGTAGTAACGCTAAAAGAACGACAATCACCAGTGTAACCCGCGCCCGCAACTTGTCAAGTCTTCACGATTCCCCAGGACCGGGTTTGCGCGCCAGCAGCCGTGCCGTCGCGCGGTTGCCTTCTCTCCCTTCCCAATAGTCAAGGACGACGAAATCGTTGAATAGCTGAGGCAACTCGTCTGGCTCCAGGAAGTAATCCCGGTCCCTGGCGCGATTTGGAGTTATGTCAAGCTGCATCGCGGTCAACGTCTCAAATACCAACCAACCACCCGGTTTGAGAATGGACTTGATGCTCGGGATCAACTCCCGCAGTAAGAAAAAGGTGTTGACGACCACATCATAACGGCGGTGCGGTAGCCAGCCACGGGAAAGATCGATCACAACCGGGTTGATGCTGATGCCTCGCTGCCGCGCCAATGCCGCTGTTCGCCGCAGCCCCTGCCACGACACGTCTACCGCATCCACAGTGAGGCCGTGCTCCGCCAGGGCGATGCTGTTACGCCCGGCGCCCGCCGCCACGTCCAGGGCGTAACCATGCGTCGGCAACTGCCGCAGGCAAGTGACCAGGAAAGGAACCGGCTCAGTGCGCCGGCCTGGCTCAAGCGTGGCGTAGCGATGATCCCAGCACTGACGGTCCGACAGTCGCTCTGCGCTGAACAAATCGGTAGGGACAAACGAATTACGCACAATAAACCTCTGATCCAAACAAAGGGGTCTGTCCCAAATTTTGGGTGCAAGACCCTACGGGTTTCGGAAAACCCGTAGGGTCTGCCAAGAATTTTGGACGCACCCCAAACAAAGCAACTCTGCCTCTGCCTCGCCTGGACTATAACACACCTGGTATGAGACAATAGGCGAAACCGGCTTCATCTCGCTGACGCGGGGGGTTTGTGTTGATGGCACGGCTGGTGCTACCCCCTGGTGCGAGGCATTCAGGGACATAATTGATTGTACCCCACGCCAACGCCGGCCGCAAACTGGCAGGTCCACGGCTAAAAAACTGTGGACCTTATGCATTGGAAACACGATGACCTACCAGGCGGGACACTGGTGCCCGCTGATCACCTGGAGCTGAAGACACTATGACCGAAATACCCCGAATCTGTTGGTGATTACCCATAAGTCATCGAGTGCTGGAGTCAAGGCTTTAGCCGGACTTCGAAGTTGTGCTAACCCGCCTAAAGGCTCGACTCCACCAACATGTGGGTAATCACCAGGAATCTGGCATTGACAGAGAGTTTAAGTTATTGCATATCAGAATCAGCCCGCAGCTTAAGGACGAGCTGGATCAGGCGGCCGGCAAACCCACGTCACCGGCCCTCGCTTAGAAAGAAACAGCCCCTGTCGACGCAGGGGCTGAAAAATTGCGGGCCAACGTGGTGTACAAGGAGAATTGTGAGGAACAACATAGAAGAAGTGCCACGCTGGCCCGAATCCATTATACTCTCTTTTCCGCTTGCTATGTGTAAATCTTGCGTAAATAATGCCGACCGGCGACGTGACTGGCACATCGCTTGCCGGCCTTTCCGGCCGCAAATGATAAGCTGATCAAATGCAAAGCCCGGCCTCGAGGTGAGGCCGGGCTTTGCAATTGCCTCCGTACCGAGGTAACATAAAAGTATCTTCTCAATAAGTAGGGGTAGCTGTCCAACAAGTTGCGACATTTCCCAAT
>CAYTNQ010000011.1:0-56668 GCA_964439175.1 uncultured Anaerolineales bacterium
TCACTGCCTCCTCGTAGAGGGCAGAGGTGGGCAGGTTCCAATAGACATCGTTGACGTTGACGATGCCATGGTTGTCCAATCCATAGTTACTATATCGGGTACCATGTTCTCGCATATTTAGACTCCTCGTATGATACGCTTGCATAAGGTAACTACTCAGGCCAGATAACCCTTGCGAAGGTTTGGTGAGCGTTTTCAGAGCGAAAATGCCTTGGCCTACCGAAAACTACCCTGTTAGCCAGGTGATTCGCACCCTTCGCAAGGGTAACTGAGTAGTGACTGCATAAGTAGCTATTGCGAGTCCGCAGTTTGCGTCGGCGAGGGCATGTTGACGGGCGTAAACGTCACCTGTGAGTTGCCGGAATCAGTCCCATGCAGCAGCACGCGCTGTTCGGTGAGAAGATAGATATTGCGACTGCCTGGGGTGTTTTCACCCGCGGACTCGGCAGTGACGAACATTTCCTGAATGGTCACATCTTTTGGCGACGTTGAAATCTCAGTGAAATCGCTGCCAGAGGTTGGGTTACGCGGATTGCTGATGCGCCATATCGCCCCGTTGCTTTTTAACAGATAAAGATACCCCCCTGCTGCGAAAATTTGGGCCGTGTCCGTCGCCTGGTCAATCAGCTTCAGGTCTTCAGTTTCCGGACGGCCGTCTTCGGAATAGCGCCACACGTTGCCGTTGTCGTGCAGCAAATAAAGGGTGCCATCCTCAGCCAAGAAAATCTCTTGCACTGGAGCTGGTGGAGTTAATTGGCGCGCCGTGAGGGCACTTCCAATTACATCAACCTCAGTATACCAGACGGCCCCATCGACTGCAAGCATATACAGCCAATCTTCGACCGGGAAAATTTGACGGACCGGAAAGATTTGAGCCGGATCAGTAACCAGAGGTCGTTGGGGAGGACAGGCACTGGCGCTGCCGGATTCTGCATCTGGCTCGCACCAGTAAGCCTGCCCAAAGCGATTGAGAAGGAAGAGATTGGTGCGGCCAAATTGGCTGGGGGACGTTCTAATCTGCTGGATGCCGTTTAGCGCACGTCCTTCGATGAGAATCTTTGGCTTTGACTCGCCGCTGGTCGTCTGATAGTTGTAGGTAAGCACTGCGCCATCGGGTGAGATGAACAATAGGTTGGAACCTGAGATTCCGATTTGTCGGGGGTTTTCACCAGGCAGCGACAAGCCCGTGCTCAAGGGTTGGCCGGCTGCTCCTACAATGACCCCCGAATTGTCGACGAATGTCACGTCGCTGCCGACCACCGACAAATGTCGGCCAGGGCCGCGCAGCGGCAATTGCCTGAGCTCGTCTAACCGCACGTCACGTTCCTGAAATTCCCGCCGCAAAAGATATCGAGTGAAGATAGCGCGCTGAGCTTGGGCCTGGCTTTCCATGCCAGCTTTGTAATATATGCAGGCCAGGTAGGGGCGCAGCAGGCTGCTGTCACCATTGGGGTCTTCGCGGACGGCGGCCTCCATCGCTTGCCAGGCGGCGTCAAAGCGAGATGGATCGTCACCAGGTTGTTCCAGGGCCAGGCGGTAGTTGGTGAGGCCTAACATTGCGTCCACTTTCTCATCCAATGCCGCAAAATGGTCGGCGAGTTTAAAGAAGGCATGCGCCTTTCGGTAGCTTTGCTGGCGAAAGGCCTGAATACCCATTGCGAAGGCCAGGTCCCGATCGGTAGGAGCAGCGTCGAGCCCGCTGGATTTAATCAGTTCCGGATTCAGGTCGAGGGCCATACGCAGTGCCAGATACTCCATCATCTCTGGAAAGATGTCGCCAGGTCCGGCGACTCGCCATGCATAAGACGGGTTGCGCGAAGAGACCGAAATTTCCAACTCGCCATTGTTTTCGTTGATCTGCCCGCTGAACTCGCGATAGCCAGTGGGTAAGAGCTTCAATAAGAATTGAGTGAAAATCTGAGAGGGTATGTTAATGGCGCCAATAGATAGATTTCCCAAATCCAGGCGACTACCCTGAGAGCCGGCCAGCACTCGCGTGAGAGGGATGCGTTGGGAACGACGAGTAAAGTCGCCTGGCCCTTGTAACACGGCGTCGCATTCGCCGAATGGCAGGTCGCGACGTGCGGTCACGCTTCCGCTCGAAGTCCGAGGTTCCTGTGGATCCCACAAAATGAGCACTGGTGCGGGGTTACCTACTCCCACCTGGTTGAGTTCTGCAATGAGTTGGACTGCCACCTGCTCACCGTTCAGTGATGAGGTTTCGATTTGGCCTGCGGTGAAGGGCAAAATGACCCACGTTCCGTAGTTGTTGACAATCCAAAGCCCAATCAGTAGCAAGAGACCCACAATCAGGGCCGATAACCGGGGATGCCGCTTGGTGCCGCCCAAGACCCAGCGCACGAAGTCGTCAATGGAACGTAGCCATTGCAGACCGAAGATCAGGTAGAACAAGGCAAGCCCCACCGCGACCATGGCAACCTGATGGCCGGCCAGTTCGGGCCAGTACTGGCGCACCTGGGAAACCAGCCAGCGCCAGGCCTGGATTAGCCATTGTTCGGCGACGACGACAACGATTGCCAGACCAAGTGTTATCCCAATTATGTACAGATTATCTCGCAGCCAGCGCAGGCGGTCTCGCTCGGCGCTGATGAATCGTGACAAGAAACGGGCCGGAGGTGTACTGCTGGGCTGGGAGGGGGCTGGCTCGACCTGGGGACTTGCAGTCACTGCCTCTTCCGGCTCTTCTAAGCCGGCATCGGATGGCATCGAGCTTGAGATCTCTTCCATGTCGTGGGCTGCGACACGCAGCAGACTTGCTAGCTTCCGTATCATAAGAGGGCCTCCTGGCCAACAGGGAGCCAGTCTGAGTTTGATGCTTATGTATCTTCTCAATATCTTGGGGTAGGGGCAGGTCCCGCGCCTGCCCCGGCGGGCAACCGCAAGGGTTTGCCCCTACTTTTTGAGAAGATACATGCTTATGATCTGCGCGGTTGATTATACCCTGATCTCTGCCTGGCAGTGCGTGCGAAGTCTCCAACAGCCTCCTCGACTTCCCGGGCGAGTTGCTCATAAAGGTCTGGATTCAGAGTCTTAAATTGATCGCAGTACTCGCGCAGGGCAGCAACTTGTGCCTCAAGGTCAGGGGTTTCATCTTGCTGAGAAGAGGATGCGTCAGCGATTTCGGCGGCGATGCGATCCAACAAATCTGTGCCAGCCTGACGCAAAACGCTGCTGGTCAGGTCTCGTACGCTGGTCATAGGGGACCGACGCAGGTGCTCGAAGATGAGATTCTCTAAATATCCAGCGCCGACGTATAACACATGGCGCGATACCACTGTTCTTTTGACCATCTCAAAGCTACTTTTGAGTGGGCTGGCCCTGAGCACGTCATAGGTTTGGGTCGCCAGTTCCAGGTTGTCGCCAGCGGCCAAGGCGCAGAGAGTGCCCAGCAGCAGTTGCGTCAACTGCTGGGTATGGTCGCCGGTGCTGCTCCAATAAATGAGTTCGCTGCCTACGTGGGTGAATGGGAGATGTTGGGTCGTCGGCTGTTGGACTCGCTGTTCCCTGGCGGGGCCAGGCGTTATCTCAAACAGGCGTTGCCCCAAGGTTTTGATCAGTTGTCGGCGCGCCCCAGTGATTTGGCTGCGCGTGTCACCTTGCTGCGCCAACAAGATGCCCAACCAGACGATGACGGTGACCAGCCACAGCGAACCCAGGCAGATGCCGCCCGGCAGATTGAAGGTAACCAGACTGCCGATCGTCCCCAAACCCAGAAGCGTCAGAACGGTCAAGCCGAATAGGCCTACGCTCCAACGAGCTAAAGGGTTGAGCAGAGGTGACATGTCCTTGGGCAGCGGGGGAGGGGTGCGATACACGACGGTTGGCTTGGGAGGGGGCTGATGGGGTGGAGCGACGAAGTCTTCTTGAGTGGGGATGGGCAACGGGTCAGGCACCTGGATGGGTTCCGGCAGGGTGACGGTCAACAGGGGGGAGGAGAAGACCACCAAAGCTTCTGGCGGCTCAGCAGGAATTGGGATGTCGGGAGGAGCGAATAGGTCGCGCCCGGTAGTGGGATTGCGTCCACAGGCCAGGCACAGAAGTAGCCCGGGTGGATTTTCCGCTCCGCAGTGAGCACAGATTTCGACTTGTGCCTCGACGGCCTTCGCTTGTTCGACTATATCTTTATCCATAGACTCAGTCGATCATCTGGGATGACCTGTGGAAATCAGTCCTCGTCTTCCTCTTCCTCGGCCTTGTCATGCGAGAAAGGCGAGGTGAGCAGGTCAAAGCTTCCCTTCTGACCTGAACCTGTCAAGTTAAGGCGTCGTCGTTCCAGGTCAGCATCGTCATCTTGAACGGGCTCTGCGGTTGGCTTCGGCTCGGCATTGAGTGGGGTTGACGTAGGTGCCGAGGTTGTTTCCTCTTGGAACTCTTCGGAGACGGCAGGCGTTCCCGATTCTTCGGAGACCGGCCGGCTTGGAATCTCCACGGGCTCTGCTGGGGAGTGGTAGGCCTGGTCCAGGGTGCGAAGATCTCGATAGACAGCACTCAGCGGCTGATAGGCGAGCATACGCATTCCTTGCCTCAGGCGAGGTGTGTCTTCTGTCCATTGCTGGCGCATGGCGGCCAAATCCAGCATCTCGGCGATAATGCCCTCGACGGTCATCCCGCCCATCTCGAACAATATACCGTCGAGACGGGGGGAAAGCGGAATAGGCGTGAGTAGACCTGACTTGCCTATAAAGTCCTGTCCCGTGGCGGTGAGTCGATTAGGCCCCACAATGCAGCTTTGTGCTCCCATTAATTCGTTCTCGTTTAGACGGGCGACAAAGGCATGCCGGAATTGGTGAAAGGACTCCGACCCGTCGCAGGCCACTAAGTTGATCAGCACATCGGCACCCTGGTAAGCTAGCAAGCGGCCCGGTTCGGGGAAGAAAGTATCTTCTCCAATTAGAATGCCAATGCGACCGATTTCGGTCTCAATCGCCGTGAAACGCTCGCCGCCCTGGCAAAAGCGCATCTCCTCGACCGTCAGGTGGACCTTTTCTTGCTGCCCAATAATCTGCCCATCAGGGCCAAAGACGAAGCAAACGTGTTTGCAATTCGCCCCCTCGCTGGTACGTAAATAGAGGCTACCAGCGACGATAGTCATCTTGTACTTAAGTGCTGCCGCACTGAAGAGGTCCACGTAGGCCTCGTAGAGCGCTTCGGGTGCCTTGTTGAGAAGGCGGTTCATCTCGCCGCGCAATCCGCCCCCAAGGGCCTGGCCTGCGGCATCGGCGGCTCGCCCCAGCAATCGATCCTTGAGCGAGGCCCAGCGGCCACGCCCCTTCTCCCCCCGCTTCATCAACCCTAGCCGGGGGCTCGAGGCGAGCAGTGGAATCAGCATCACCGGCGATAAGGCAGGGAAGATGACCAGGCTGGCATTTTTGGCCTGTGCCATTCGCATATAGCGAAAGACGTCTTCCTGGTAGTCTTCTTGTTTCTCGAAGACTCGCATCTGTTGTTGGACAGTAGCGATGATGGGTCTATCCATAGCGTTGTACTCGTGATGGGTGGAGCGGCAGGCGACGGTCGCCGCGCAGCGCGTCGGAGAGAGACCGGGCTCGTCCGCCCCGATACACCTTGACAATCTCAGCGATGATGCACACGCCAATCTCAGCCGGTGACTCGGCGCCGATGTCGAGGCCGATGGGCGCGTAAACTCGGTCGAATTTCTGGCGAGGGATGCCTTGTTCTTGCTCCAATAGATCGAACACCGCTTGCACGCGGCGCTTGCTGCCGATCATCCCGACATAACGTGCCGGCGAGTCGATGACTTCCAGCAAACACTCTACGTCTTGACTATGCCCTCGGGTAACCAGCACAATAAAGGTGTCGGCATCTATAGGCCAGTTGCGCAGAGTAGGGCGAAAGGGGGCGGCGATGACCTGGTCTGCCTGGGGAAACCGTTTTTTATTGGCGTACTGGGGCCGATCGTCAATGACCACTACCTCGAACTCAATCAGTTTGCCTAATGTGGCCAGCGGCTGGGCCACGTGTCCTGCGCCGACGATAATCAGTATCGGCGGGCGGCGTTGTACTTCGACGAATAGCTCAACTTGATCCTCGGCGTAGGTCAGCATTTTTGGTCGGCGTTGGCTCAGCGCCTGTGTGGCATCGGCCAGCGCACCTGCTTCCAATGCACCGAGATTCAGGCTACCCAGTGGATTCCGGTCCAACCATACCAGGGCACGGCGTCCCAGGGCGGGCGCATAGTTCCCAGCCGCTTTGACGACAGTCACCATTGCCACGGATCGGCGTTCGTCAATGGATTTGAGCATTTCGGTCAGTAACCTGTAGGTCTCCTCTGAGGATTGGACGTGATTAGCAAGTGAAGTCATCACCCTTCGAGTACTCCGTGTCCAATCACTCTGTTGCCGGCCAGCGTTCTACGTACACGTCCATAATCCCGCCACAGACGCCGAGGCTTTGCATCGAGATGTCCTCGGTCAAATCGACCTCTACCGTCTCTGGTCTGCCCGTATCAATCACGTCGAGCCCGGCGCGGATCACGTCCGCTTCACCACAGCCCCCTCCCACGGTGCCTAAGTGCTGGCCCGCTGGATGTATGATCATCTTGGTACCCACTTCGCGCGGCACTGACCCCCGGACGCGCACGATTGTTGCCACGGCGACGGGCGTGCCTTCGCACACGAACTCAGCCAGTTTCTGGTAAATACCTTTGGCACTCTCCATATGTCATCTCACTTCCTCAAATCCTATCTGCCATAACCCGATATGTATTATAACATAGCGGACGTAACGGTGCAATACACTCGTGAGCAGCGGTGCATTTCAGTTTAGGGGCAAATTCACCAGACAACCCTCCCGCAGGTTGCTAATTGCTGGGTGCGGCTCCGTTTATTGCGATTATGCCTAACATAATACAACCTGCGGGAGGGTTGTCCCCAAAATTGAAATGCACCCATGAGCAACGGGTGCGTTCGGATTTGGGGCGAATTCAAGCGGCGAGAGTTAGGTGCCAGGCTTCATCCCAACGATGGCTCAGGTATTTGGCACGCAGAGCTAGCATATTCTGAGCACCATCGCGTGACCAATTCATACCCGGACCTTTCATACGCTGCTACGCAATTGCGTCATCAACTTGTTCCGACTTCACCCCATCCGTTATATACCCGATGGCTTTGACTTCTCTGCTGCGCACCCTTTCGATGCTCTCGCCACTATCGGGTGCTGAATATTCGTACTTTGGGAAAGCCCCATCTCGACAAGAGCTAAGATTGACAAACTCAACGAAATTCTATATAGTACCCTATCTATGGGTTCGCCAAAAACAGGCTTTTTGAGCCGTCAATGAGCTTGAATCCGCAGTCGCAGGAAGGCTTTGCGCCATCGGCGACCTTTTTTCCGAGCAATTGCCGGCCAAATTTGGCGTTTTGCCTGACTGCATGCCCTAAATCCGAGAACCCATAGATAGAGTATAGTAGGGCTTGTAGGTTGATAGTAGCCGTCCAAGAGTTGTCTCAACGCAGGAGGGTAGCTGTGTTGGCAAAGGCGTGGTTCCAGCGACGCGACTCTTGCTCCCATCTGAGCCGAACCGCTGACAATTCTAGAGTCCAGGCTAGCATCACGATGGCCTCGTGCCAGTCTGGGTGGGCCACGATCGTGTATAGGCGCTCGAGATCCTGAAAAGGACTCGGGCGCCTTGTCTTTTCTAGGCGCTCTCGCGCAGGCGACATGCTCTTTGTAGGCAAGTGGATGCGAAAGGTGCGGGGCACGACAGCTTGGAGTATGAACGAGAACGGTGCAAAAGCTAGAACCAGTAGCTATGCCTCAATCTGGTCTTCTGTAAGAGGAAAGTTGGCGCGTCAAGGACAGCGACTGCGTATCGGCTCCATCCGTACACGCCTGCTCCTGGCCTTTGTCCTGATGGCCCTGCTGTCTGCTGTGGGCATCAGCGCCGGATCCATAATAGTTGGCTACTACAATGGCCGTCAGCAGGTACAAGATCGGCTGGACTCTGTGGCGGCGTTGAAGGCTCTTTCGATCAAGGCTTGGGAAGATACGCTACAAACTGGACTATTGACAGTACTCAGTGATCAACATGCCTCCGAGCGCGTCAGCGTCGTGTTGGCGCTGGCAAAGGCGGGCAAGCAGTACATTTGGTACAACGAGGCAGTTGGTGTTCGATTGCGTGTATTTGTGGAGCAGTCTGGTGAGTTCGAAAAGGTATGCTTGTTGGATGTAAGTGGAGCGGTGGTGCTTTGCAGCAGCTCAGATCAGACAAGCGACGATTGTCACGAGCAGACGCTGTTTCAAAGTGGATTGGTGAGCCCGTCCACTGAGATCGTCTTTCCTACCCGTGCTCGTGAAGCTCAGACTCCGGGCGATACATCAACTGTGTCGGGGCAAGCCTCCGATGCTACTAGCTGTGCACTGATGTCCCCGGCAACGGAAGCCCCGATTGCCATTCTAGCTAGACCGGTCATCTATGAAGGAGAGACCCTGGGCGTCATAGTTGGTCGCGCCAGCACTCAGGGCCTGACCCAGGTTCTCGCAGGTCGTACCGGACTGGGTAACAGTGGGAAAGCGTATCTGCTTAGCCCCTCACTAGCACTACTGCACGTTGGCGCAGACGCGTCCGTGACGGATCTTAATGCAGCAAGCCTACAGCACTTGCCGGGTATCAGGGCTGCACTTGAAGACCGGTCGGACAATACAGGAATATATCAAGATTATTTGGGTCAGCGAGTGCTCGGCACATATCACTGGTTGCCCGACTTGCAGATGGTTCTGGCGGTCGAGCAGAGCTTGTCAGAGGCTTTCAGTGGCATTGTTCAGGGGCTTCTGGTCAACTTGGGCATAACCCTAGTTGCTGCGGCGTCCGCGGTGGGCGTATCGTTCCTCGTTACGCGCAGTATCACACAGCCCCTGGTGAGTCTCGTTGAGACCACGGCACAGATTGCAGACGGCGACCTCGACCGGACCGCGCCAGTGTTGAGGGGTGACGAGATCGGTATGCTTGCCACCGCGTTCAACAGCATGACAGCCCAGCTGCGGGATCTAATCGGACACTTGGAGCAGCGCGTGCAGAAGCGCACCCGGGCCTTGAGCAAAGCCAACGAGGTGCTGCAGCGCCAAGCTGTGCAGATGAAGACGAGTGCGGAGGTCAGCCGTCAGATCACGTCCATTCTGGAAATCGACGAGCTCCTAGCTCATGTAGTCCAACTGATTCGCGATGCGTTTGGCTACTCTCACGCACGGATTTTCTTGTGCGATGGCAAAGAACTGGTCCTACGCGCCAGCACAAGCGAGACGGGAACCGGAGTGGCGCGTATTCCGCTCGACTTGGTGAGCCTCAATACAGAGGCAGTACGCACCAATCAAGCCGTAGTAGTCAATGTGGTTGATCGAGACCCCCGCTTTCTGATGGAAGAGCTCTTGCCAGACACTCGGTCGGAACTTGCTACTCCTTTACGAATTGGTGATCGAGTGATCGGAACGCTCGACGTGCTGAGCGAGGACTCAAATGCGTTCACGGAAGAAGATGTTCTGGTGATCCAAAGCCTGGGACACCAAATTGCTGTCGCGATCGAGAATGCTCGTCTATACGCGCAAAGTCGAGAGCTTGCCGTTCTGGAGGAGCGGAATCGGCTTGCCCGCGATCTCCACGACTCAGTGATGCAATCTCTCTACAGCCTGAGTTTGCTCTCGGAGGGCTGGCGACGTCTGTTGCGGTCGGGTGAAGCGACAAATGCAGAGGAGTATTTCGACCGAGCAGCCACTATCGCACAGCAGTCTATGAGAGAGATGCGGCTCATGCTCTATGAACTGCGACCGACCGCGCTAGGACCGGACGGATTGTTGGGCATATTTCGACATCGCTTGGACGCTGTCGAGCGGCGAGCGGGAGTAAAAGCGAAGCTGATTCCAGGGGGTTTGATTGATCTGCCGGCACTCGTGCAAGAATGCCTCCAGCTCGTACCCAAGACCATGGGAGCGAGGTCGCGATGCCGCTTCGGCGTGGCGAAGGGCTGCCGCTGCGGGGCTTTGGGGGATGCCCTATATCGGATAGGGCTGGAAGCTCTTAATAATGCTCTCAAACATTCAGGGGCTACCGAGATCACCTTGCGATGCTATACTCAAGACGATCAGGTTGGTCTACAGGTAATGGACAATGGTTGCGGTTTCACGCCAGATTTTTCTGGCTGCCAGGGCGGCATGGGATTGAACAACATGCGTCAAAGGGCGGAAGAAATGGGCGGGGTACTAACCATCGAATCGGCACCCGGCAAGGGAACGATTGTGACAGCCGAGATAGGCTGCGCTGCACTCACGGCAACGGAGGTCAAGTCTCAATGAGTGACATCCGGGTTCTCATAGCAGATGATCACGCCATTGTGCGTGAAGGGCTGCGCACACTCATCCGAAGTGAAGCGGGAATGCAACTGGTCGGTGAAGCGGCAGATGGTGTTGAGGCCGTTGCCAAGGCTCGTGCTTTGCATCCCGACGTCATTGTCATGGATCTGGTCATGCCGCGCAAGGATGGGCTGGAAGCGATTCAAGAGATCACGAAAGAGAGCCTAGACTCCCACATTCTGATCCTCACCAGTTTCGTGGAGGACGATCGAGTCTTTGCTGCAGTCAAGGCTGGCGCGGTAGGTTGCCTCCTCAAGGATTCACTTCCTGAGGAACTGTTGCAGGCCATTCGCGACGTCTGTGCCGGCAAGCCGACACTGCATTTTTCCATTGCGCTCAAACTGATCAACGAGCTGAGGGAGCCGCCCACACTTCCGCCCTCTGTTGAGCCGTTGACAGCCCGCGAAGCAGATGTGCTGAAACTGGTCGCGCAAGGGCTGACCAATCAAGAGATCGGCGAGCAGCTAAGCATCAGCGAGTGGACCGTGATTACGCACGTGCGCAATATCCTGGGCAAACTGCACCTGGCCAATCGTACCCAGGCCACCCTCTATGCCCTCCGAGAAGGAATCGCCAAATTGGATTAGATCTGCCACGGCCTCTGGCCTACTAGATTCCTGGTAGCGCCGGAGCCACCCCGTTTACCAGTTTTCTGGTACTTCAAATACCTAGTTTCAGCCTTGTGCCCAAAGCCGAAATAGCCTACTCTGGGTATAGATCCCATTGGAACAGAAGCCGCGATATGCGAGCTCGAATCTTGGAGGAGGATGGTACGATGACAAGCTCTATCGGAGAATCAGAGTCTGCGACTGTGGATAAGGAACTGCTGGAACAGATCGATCGGATCCAACTCAGTCCAAGACTGAAGGCGGAACGGGAAGAGTTTTTCAAACGCGAGATGGAAGTGACTGCTGACCGTGCCGTCCTGACTATGGAGTGGTGGAACGAAACGGAGGACGATGTCCTCGATATCCGATGGGCCAAGCTGGTCCAGAAATGGGCGGAGAGACTGCCCATCGTCATCTTCAAGGGCCAACTCGTGGTGGGCAGCCCGACGAAGCTCTTCCGCGGTGTAGATCCATGGGTGGAAGGCGAAGCACTCAACGTGCTGGAGGTGATGGACAAGGACAAGCACCAGGTGAAAACAACGACTGCACGTGTATCGACGTGCACTGAAGAGGACTGGGACGCAGTGTCCGAAGCCGTCCATTTCTTCTTGGGCAAGACCCCGCTCGGTGCCAGTTTTAAGAACTATGAGATGCTTTATGGCGATTGGCCGGCGGATTTCGAGGAGACCCGCGGATGGATGAGGCAGGGAAGAAATCACATGGTGCCCCCCGTCCCGATGTGGAAGCGGCTGTTGAACAGGGGGCTACGAAGCATCGTAGAAGAGGCAAAGGCGGGCATAGAACGGGCTCGCAGCGGCGAAGAACCGGACGCCAGCAGGGCGTGGTTCTGGGAGGCCGTGGTCATCTCCTGCGAAGCAGTCATACACCTGGCACACCGATATAGCAAGCTGGCCCGCGAGCTGGCCGAAGGGGAGAGCGATCCCACCCGCCGGAACGAGCTTTTGCAAATAGCCGAGATTTGCCAGCGGGTGCCCGAGTATCCAGCGCGCACCATGCACGAGGCAATTCAATCAAGAATTCTCACGGGTGTCGTCCTGCAATGGTGCCAACCGTTCACTTCGGACGAGAGCGGCCGGCCGGACCAGTTCCTGTACCCCTACTTTACGTCGGACCTCCGGGAGCACCGGTTGACGCTGGAACGGGCGAGCGACCTGATCGGAGCTTTGATTTCCAACGTAGCAAGAAAAGACTCGATGAGCAGTGTGCAACGAGGAGAGCACTTTCAGGGGGCCCAGGCCAATAACATGGTGTTAGGCGGCCTGACCAAAGATGGGCGAGATGCCAACAACGAGCTCACTTACTTGATTCTACACCTGGAAGGACTCCTGAAGTGGGCGGAGCCACACTTCACGTTGCGTGTAAATGCCAACACTCCCAGGTGGGTGTTTATGAAGGCCCTGGATACCAACCGCAAAGTGGGGGGGGGCCAGCCTCAATACGTCTCTGATGACGCCGTCATCCGTTACCTGGTGAAACAGGGTGAAGATCTGGAAGATGCTCGGGACTACCAGGGCTGTGGTTGTGCGCAAACCGCCGCTGGTGGAGAGCGTGGCACTCGCGGCTATTTGCGCACAGTAGCCTTGCTGAACATGGCCTTGCTGTTGGACGTTGCACTCCACAATGGTGTGTCGCCGACGACGGGTAAGAAGGTAGGGGTAGAGACAGGCGATCCGCGCAACTTCAAGAGCTTTGATGAACTCTGGGATGCCTATCGGAGACAGGCCGAGTTCGCGGTGCCCCGCATGAACGCCATGTGCCACATTGCGCACCGCGTGGACGAGGAACGGATGAGGTACCCCCTGTGGTCGGCCCTTCTGCCTGGGTGCATGGAAAAGGGAAAAGACTGGATCGTTGGCGGCATGTGGTCGTACAAAACCTGGGACTGGAAAGATCGTGCACACGTGGATACGGGGGACTCGCTGATGGCCATCAAGACCTTGGTCTTCGATCAGAAGAAGCTGACTATGGACGAGTTGCTCGAAGCGCTGGATTCAAACTTTGCTGGAGAAAGGGGCGAGGAGATACGCCAGATGTGCCTGGCCGCGCCCAAGTACGGCAATGATATTCCAGAAGTAGATCGGCTCGTGCACGACTCGGGCAAAATGGTGGCTGAGTTGATCCACAGGTACAAGAACCCCCTGGGTGGACCTTACTCCATCAACCGCAATGGTGTCGCCTGGCACTTTTTCGGTGGCCGGGGTGTGGGCGCGCTGCCCAATGGCCGGAAGGCGCTGGAGCCCCTGAACGATGGCTCTGTGTCCCCCATGCGCGGAACAGACAAGAACGGGGTCACCAGCGTGCTGCGATCGGTAATGGCCATCGATTTCAAAGAATCCAGAGTCTCGGTTCTGAATCAAAAGTTTCCCGTGACCCTGCTCCAGAGCCAGGAAGCCATGGGCAAGCTACTTGACCTCACCCAGACGTTCCTGACGTCTGGTGGAACCCACATTCAGTACAACATACTGGACCATCAGACGCTGTTGGACGCTAAGAAGCATCCCGAGAACTACAAGGATCTGGTCGTGAGGGTGGCAGGATATAGTGCCTACTGGGTCCACCTGAGTCCCGAGATCCAGGACGACATCATTCAGCGAACGGAGCAAGGCATATAGGTTCGCCTCTGATTCGGGCAGTGTTGAAGAGGTGACTGAGGAAGGAGGTGCAAAGGTGTAGATTCAAGAAGTCGTCCCGCCGGGAATGTCTATTTCATGCATCAAGCGCAAGCGAAAGGAGGAGATTCATGGAACCGAAGACACACTCACTTGTGTCGGAGTTACAGGAGCAGTACCAGAAGGGCACAATAACTCGGCGAGAATTTATCCGCCGTGCCATGCTCCTGAGTGTCTCGATGAGCAGTATTGGTGCATTCCTGATAGGGTGTGCGGGGCCCACGTCGGCACCACCTGCGTCATCCCCTACCTCAGCACCCACGGCGGCCCCTCAGCCGACAGCAGCACCGAGCCCTACATCGGCTCCAACGGGGCTTTATGGGGAGCTAAAGATCGGCGTGGCCAGTTTTGGTGTCGAGAGTTTTGATCCGGTTAAGGCCAGCAAGGCAACAAATATGTACCTGATATCTCCCATGTACGATTACCTGGCGATGACCGACGCTTCGGGAAAAGTCAAGACAGGCATCGCCGAGAACTGGGAAATGGCCGAGGATGGCTCGTACTGGACTTTTTACATCCGCAAGGGCATCAAGTTTCATAACGGTGACCCCCTGACAGCCGAGGATGTCAAGTTCAGTCTAGAGCGCTACGCGACATCGGAAGATTCACACTATAAGTATCTCGCTGATTCGCAAGACCATGTGGAGATAGTCGATGACTATACAGTCCGGGTTTACACCAAGGGTCCACAGCCATACTATTGGCGGTTCGTCAACCCGGTCGTTCCTTATCAGGGGATCATATTCCCCAAGGCTTACTTCGAGAACAAAGGCGCCGATTACTTCGAAGAGCATCCCGTAGGCGCCGGCCCCTTCAAGTTTGTGAGCCACGTCACTGGCGACTCGGTCGAATACGAGGCCGTGCCCGATCACTATCGGCAAGTGCCGGCGTTCCAGAAGGTCTCGCTGATTCAGGTACCGGAGGAAGCAACACGCATCTCGATGCTAAAAACCGGCGAATTAGATGCTACGGACATTTCGCTGGATGCAATCCCAGAGGTCGAAGCAGCGGGGTTCAAAACGATGAACCTCGCTCCCAACCAGGCAGGCGTCGTCTTTCTGGGTGCCTACGATCCTCGGGCCGAAGGCATGCCTATAGCGGATATCAGGGTGCGGAATGCGCTGTCTCTCGCCATCAACCGGGATGAGTTGCGGAGCACGTTCTTCCATGACAAGCTCGGCCCTGCTATGCCACCGACTATGTGGCCGGAACAACCCGAGATCGACGTGGAGTACTGGAAGGCGGAGGCTGCCAAGGTGTACCGATATGACCTGGATCAGGCAAAACAGCTTCTCGACGAAGCAGGCTATTCCGATGGTTTCAGTTTCAAATTGTACACATGGTCTACGGCCGGCGGTGCCTACTTGCCCAAGCTCGCTCCAATTCTGCAAGGGTACTGGTTGAAAGTCGGAGCCGTGGCAGAGATTGTGCCCATCGACCTAGCATCTTTTTCGGCTTTGCGTCGATCTGGTCCGAACAAGGGCTGCGCTGATGAGTTGGTTGGACAGGCTACGGTGGCCGGATATCTCGGAAACGCAGTCGCTCCCCAGGCAATGGTGACATATTTCACAGCATCAGGCCTGTATGACGTAGCGAGCACGCAGATCGGCCAGAACGCCGAACTCGATACTACGATCATGGCAGCCTTGACAGAGCCGGACGACAGCAAGAGATTCGACCTAACAGCAAAGGCGATACAGTTGGCCATGGACACCCGCGTGTACGTGGTGATCGGTGCAGTGCCGACCGTGGCTGCGTTGGGTCAGAAAGTGGAGATGGATCTACCCAGTTCGGCCGCGACTCTCCCAATGTACCTCGAGTTCGCCAAACACGGGGCAGCAGCCTAAAACTGTCGGAATGCTCATTTCTACAAAAGGAGTAGCCACATGGGATTGATACGGATCGTGATTCAAAAGCCCGAAGGGGAACCCTTTCCCGGCATCGATGTAGCTCTTCGCCGGACTGAGCCACAGGTTGCTTCTGAAGGCCAGGCCACCACCGATCAGGAGGGGGCGGTACGCTTTTGGGTGGAGCCCGGGACGTTCAAGGTTCAGCTGGACCGGTTGCCTGAGGGAACTCTTCCATCGAGCTATGGAACGACGGTACGGTTGCAGGACTTTGCTGAGGGAATAGAGCAGGTAGTTCACCTGGTTAGCCCAAACTAGTACATCGCGGCGTAAATGGACCTATAGTTCGTAGTAACGACTTTAGTCGTTTTTGG
The DNA here is from genome assembly GCA_964439175.1 of uncultured Anaerolineales bacterium. Taxonomy (GTDB): domain Bacteria; phylum Chloroflexota; class Anaerolineae; order 4572-78; family NAK82; genus CAYTNQ01. The sequence goes on from CAYTNQ010000011.1 coordinate 15,903, forward strand.
CTGGTAAAGCGACTGAAGTCGCTACTACAAACTGTTGGCTTACTTCGGCCCGGCTGTACTAGCGAATACAGCAGCCGCTGGACCGGCAGCCAACTCGGATGGAAGCCGTCGACACAGCGAGAGACCTCGTCCGGTTCTATGGCAGCGCGAATGGAACACAAAGAACCGGGCGAGGTTTTCTTACTCCTGTCTTTAAGGGTACAGGGATGCGAGGCATTGTATTCAACATACAAGACTATTGCATTCACGATGGCCCTGGCATACGAACGACGGCCTTTCTCAAAGGCTGCCCGTTACGCTGTCAATGGTGCTCGAATCCAGAGTCGATGAACCCCAAGCCAGAGATCGGCTTCATCGAGAGCAAGTGTACGAGGTGCGGCAAATGCGTCGCCGCCTGCCCCCAGGGAGCCAGAAGTGGAAGGCCTGGCAAAATACCGCGCATCGATCGGTCACGCTGTACCGGCTGCGGGAAGTGCACAGAAGTCTGCGTCGCGGGGGCTTCGGTCCTCTATGGCAAGGAGATGACCGCCCAGGATCTGTTCGAAGTCCTACGGAAGGATGAGATATTCTACCGTGGCTCGGGGGGCGGCATAACCCTATCGGGTGGCGAGCCGCTCTTGCAGGCGGATCTGGTGTTCGAGCTCTTTGTATTGTGCCGGAATGCCGGGATCCAGACTGCGATTGAAACGACGGGCCACGTGCCCACCCGCACGTTGGAGCAGATCCTGGCGCTGACCGACTACGTGCTATTCGATCTTAAGCACATGGATTCCGAAGAGCATCGGCGCTACACTGGTCAGCCCAACAAGCTCATCCTCAGCAATGCGCGGCTGGTGGCCAAAAGTGGAGTGCCGGTGCTATTCCGCCTGCCGCTCATTCCGGGGGTGAACGATACGGCCTGGAACATGGGCGCAACCGCAGGCTTCGTCAAGTCCCTCGGCAGGGGACCGCTGGGCCTTGAGCTACTTCCCTTTCACCGTCTCGGCATGAACAAGTACGAAGCCCTGGGCAGGCATTGTGTGCTGGAGGCATTGGCGCCCCCCGAAGAAGCCCACGTCGAGACGGTGCGCAGCACCTTTGAACAGTTGGGGATCACGTGTACGATATCGCGTTAGTGTGTACTGTCTATGGACAACGATACAAAATGGCGACCCAGCATGTTGCTTAATGGGGAGTTGCATAGATGACCAGATATATTGCCAGGCGGCTCATGCAGGGAATCCTGTCCCTCTTCGTCTTGAGCGTCATCGTGTTCATCCTTGCCCGCCTGACAGGGAACCCAGTCGATCTGCTTCTCCCCCCCGATGCAAGCCTCGAGTACCGGCAGCAGATGATCGAGCAACTCGGCCTTGACAAGCCTTATCCGGTGCAGTATGCAGAGTTCCTCAAAGCCTGTCTGAGCGGAGACGTGGGAATCTCGATCACGCAAAAGAAACCGGTGGCAGATCTTTTTTTCGAGCGCTTGCCGAATAGTCTCGGACTCATTGCCCTTGCGTTGGCTATGGCCCTGGTGGTAGGCCTGCCACTTGGAGTGCTGGCCGGAACGAATCAGGGGAAACCCATCGATCGCGTGGCAAGCGCATTGGCAGTTGCTGGGATCGCGGCACCGCCTTTCTGGGTAGGGCTGGTGCTCATGGCCATCTTTGCCGTCCGACTGCGACTCCTACCCTCGGCGAGAATGGGAGGGCTGAGTCATTATATCCTTCCTGCTGCCACCCTGGCGCTTATGATCATTCCTGGCATGGTGCGCCTCTTACGTTCGGCCATGATTGAGGCCCTCGGCAGTGAGTACGTGAAGTTGGCTCGCGTCAAGGGTGTCTCCAGAAGGGCAGTGATATGGAAGCACTGTCTGAGGAATTCGCTCATCCCGGTGCTGACCTTCGTCGGGATGCGGGTTGCACTGATGGTGGGCGGGTCGATCGTCGTAGAGACGATATTTGCCTGGCCTGGGGTGGGCCGGCTGGCGTACGAGGCGATTCAACTTCGCGATTATCCTCTCGTTCAAGGTGTCGTGCTGTTGAATGGCGCACTGATCGCAATCATCAATTTCATGGTAGACCTGTCGTATTCGTATATCGATCCGAGGATAAGATATGGCTGAGGCGGTAGAAGTCCCAAACGGCCTGCCACGAGTACGAACCATTTCGAGTCGGCTCAACTGGGTTGCCAGGCTACCCTGGATACCCATCATCATCATGACGGCAATCCTGTTTGTAACCATATTCGCGCCGCTTCTCACTCCTTACGACCCTACATCGGTGGATCTGTCCAACCGGCTGTTGCCACCTGTATGGCAAGAAGGAGGTAGCCCGGCGCATATTCTCGGCACCGACACGCTGGGGCGAGACCTGCTAACCAGGATTTTTTACGGAGGGAGGGTCAGTCTTCAAGTAGCACTCTATGTTCTCGCGTTAGGCGGCGGCATTGGGTTGGCCCTGGCCATTCTCGCAGGCTATTTGAAGGGTATCGTCGGGATGGTAATCATGCGCACGGTAGATAGTCTGATGGCGATGCCTACCCTTCTCATTTCACTGGTCTTTGCGATCAGCCTCGGACCAAGTATGAAAACGGTGGTTCTGGCTATCGCGGTGACGATCTGGTCTCGATTCACGCGCGTTCTACAGGGTGAGGTTCTCGCTGTCTCCAAGCGCGACTATGTCCTGCAAGCCAGAGTTGCCGGCTGCTCCGAACTTCGAATTATGATCGTTCATATCCTTCCGAACGTCCTGAACACGTTTATGATTCTACTCAGTCTGCAGGTGGGCGCGACGATCATAACGGCAGCATCCCTGAGCTTTCTTGGTGCGGGGGTACCACCGCCTACCCCTTCCTGGGGCCAGATGATCGCCGAAGGCAGAGAGTACATCAGTAATGCGTGGTGGTTGTCCCTCCTGCCAGGACTGGCTCTGGCGCTCACAGTCTTTGCCTTTAATCAACTGGGCGATTGGCTGCGTGATGCGCTCGATCCCAAGCTGAGGCAACTGTAGATGCCATTGCTTGACGTGAGAGGACTCAAGACCTATTTCTATCTGCGCCGTGGCGTTGCCAAGGCTGTAGACGACGTGAGTTTCAGCGTCGATCGAGGGGAAACGCTGGGGCTGGTGGGCGAGTCGGGGAGCGGCAAGACCATGACTGCCCTCTCCCTGCTCCGCCTGGTGCCCGAGCCGGGGAAGATCGTGGCGGGGGAGGTTCTCTTCGACGGCGTTGACCTCCTCACAAAAAGTGAGGAGGCGATGAACAAATACCGCGGACGGCAGATCTCCCTTATCCTTCAGGATCCGTTGTACTCTCTCAACCCGGTCTTCACTATCGGAGATCAGGTGGCGGAGGGCATCATGATCCACGATACAATGAAAGGGAAAAAGTTGCGAGCGAGGATCGTGGGGCTACTGGAGCGGCTACGTATTCCCAGTCCCGAGACACGTGTCGACCAGTACCCGCACCAGATGTCCGGCGGCATGCGACAGCGGGTCGTTGGCGCGATCAGCATCGCCTGTCGGCCGCAGCTACTGATCGCGGATGAGCCTACCACCTCACTGGACGCAACGATCCAGTTGCAGTACCTGAATTTGTTGCGAGAAATCCAGGCAAGAGATAAGCTGGCCATGCTCTTTATTACCCATGATTTTGGCATCGTCGCCAAGATGTGCGATCGGGTAGCCGTCATGTACGCCGGCCGGCTCGTGGAGACTGGCGGAGTGAGAGATATCTTCAATCATCCGCAGCACCCCTACACGATTGCCCTGGTAAACTCGGTTCCCAGGGCAGACAAGAAGATGGAGAGGCTGAGCAGCATTGAGGGTGAACCCTCCAACGTGCTAAACAGGACGCCACGCTGCGCATTTTACGAGCGCTGCTCGGACAAGCTTAGTATCTGCAACGTAGATAGAATGCCTCCGGAATGCACGTTCGCAAACAATCACATGGCCAAGTGTTGGAAATATGTCTGAGCCACTGTTCAGGATAGAAGGGCTGAAAAAGTATTTTCCGGTCACGAAAGGCGTTCTACTGGAGAGGACGATCGGTCACGTCAGAGCGGTAGATGGCATCGATTTTGTCATCCAACCGGGAAAGACGTTCGCGTTGGTTGGGGAGTCAGGGTGCGGCAAAACGACGACCTCGTTGCTCGTCCTGAAGTTGCTAAAACCGGACGGCGGCAGTGTATCGTTCAAGGGAGAAAACATCGCAGGCTTTCGGGGGGAGAAGCTAAAGAACTATCGCCGATCGGTACAAGCTGTGTTTCAAGATCCCTATAGCTCGCTAAGTCCCAGGATGCGTGTCAGCGACATCGTCGGCGAACCACTCCTGGTCAATAAATTCGGCAGTAAAAAAGACATCAAGGACCGCGTGAGCCAGGTGCTCCGGCAGGTAGGCCTTGTCCAGGGAGCGGACGAACTATATCCCCACGAGTTCAGTGGTGGACAGCGCCAGCGTATCGCTTTGGCCCGGGCGCTGGCACTGAACCCGAAGTTGGTGGTGCTCGATGAGCCCGTATCGGCTCTTGATGTGTCTATCCGTGCGCAGATCATGAACCTTATGAAAGACCTTCAACAGCAGACGGGGGTTGCCTACCTGCTCATCGCGCACGGCTTGGGAACTGTCAGGTATATGGCTCACTGGGTCGGAGTTATGTACTTGGGCAAGATCCTGGAGTTGGCTCCAGCAGAGGAGCTTTTCACACACCCAATGCATCCTTACACGAAGGCCCTGTTCTCGGCAGCCCTGCCGTCCCACCCTGATATCAAGAGGAAAGAGATTGTCCTTGCCGGGGAGGTACCTAGCTCGGTGAAGGTGCCCAGAGGCTGCCGCTTTCACCCTCGTTGCTTCAAACCGCGGACGGCGGCTTGTTCAGAGGACGAGCCACAACTCATCGAAATGGCAAGCCAGCATTTCGTCCGCTGCCACGCGAAAGACGGCTGCCCCTCGTGAACGTTGCGCATCGGCAAGGGACATTCGCCCATCGAGCCAGTAGGTATATCATCTTGGAGCAATTGTGAAAGCCACGATCGCGGTCGCGGCCGGCGACGGCGTCGGCAAGGAGGTCGTGCCCCAGGGCACCAAGGCGCTGCGAGCCGTCGAAAGACGCTTCCGGCACAAGTTCGACCTTCGTCCCATAGACATCGGGTTCGAGTGGTGGAAAGACACCGGCCAAGTCGTTACCAGGGAGGCGCTGGAGACGTGCAGGAGCAGTCAAGGCGTTCTCCTGGGCGCGCTGGGCGCCGGCGATTGGCAGCCTTCCGAAGGGAAGAGGCCGCCGAGTTGGGGGCGCAGCCAACTCGTAACCGAACTGGGATATTGTGCAAGCATACGCCCCGCCCACGTCTTTGCCGAACTCGAGGATGCCACGCCCGTCAAGCCAGAACGCATTCACGGGGCAGACCTGGTGATCGTACGCGAAGGGCGCTCGTCGAGCAAACTGAAGCAGCAGAAAGCGACACTGCGACAGACGAAACGAGGCTGGTGTTCTTCCTATGAACTGAAGTTCTATGAAGACGAGATCACGCCCGTTCTAAAGTGCAGCTTTCTTCTGGCCCAAGGCCGAAGGAAAAAGCTTACCCTGATGGCCCAACCCTCAGTGTTCCAGACTTCGAGGCTGTGGCAGCAGCTCTTTGAGCAGATGGCACAAAAATTCCTTGACGTGGAGACCGACGTCCTGGCGCCTGACAATTGTGCTATGCAGCTCATTCGCAATGCCCGCGAGTTCGACGTCATCGTGTGCGATAGCTCGACGATGGGCGGAATCCTGAACAATCTGGCCGGCCTCATCATGGGCTCGGTAGGCATGGCCCCCGGGGCGACGGTCGCGCTGCAGGATGGCTCGACCTTCCGCCAGACGATCGTCCCCAACGGCGTCTATGAACCGATTCACGGCACCGCGCCGAAGCGAGCCGGTCAGTGGGTTGTCAACCCGATCGGCACCGTCCTGGCTGCAGCGATGCTCCTTCGCTACTCGTTGCATTTGGAAGATGAGGCTCGGGCAGTGGAGCGGGCCGTGGAAGAGACACTCGCCCGCGGCTATCGCACGTACGATATCATGCAGCCCGGAAAGACAAGGGTTGGGACGGCGGAAATGGGTGATCTGATCGCGTCGGCTATCGAGACGGACTCCTAACCGGCGGGTCGTTGCACAAGGGAGGAGAAAAAAAGGCTCTCTGGAGGATGAAGCCAGAGACGATCATTATGGGAGGTACATGGAATGCAGGATGATTTTGGGTTCATGCAGGTTGACTGGGAGGAACGGATCAACTTTGCTCGCCTGAGGCGAGAACGAGTTGAGAAAGCACAAGCTGCCCTGGCAGCGTCCGAGGCCGATTTGCTTTTCGTATTCCGGACTGAGGATGCGCGCTATTTGACATCCTATCGTCATCATATGGGGCCAGCGTTCATCATCGGGAACGCTACGGCCGTACTTGCCGAGGATTGTCCGCCGATCCTGTTTACGATGGACGAAGAGCATTGCAAAGCCCGCCTGCCGTGGCTTGGTCCCGATCAGGTCCAGCCGCGCGCGAATTTCCGCGAACTGGCGGGGATCAAGGAGTTTGCCGATCGGGTGCGCGGGCTCGTTGGAAATCTGGATGGCAAAACGATTGGAGTCGATATTTACAGTCCGAGCATGGCTGAGGGTTTGGCCCAGGCTTTCCCAACGTGCCGGTTCGTGGACGGCTACGAGATCCTCATGAAAGCCAAGATGATCAAGACCGAGGATGAGATCCTTTGCCTGAAAGCAGCCACCTTGATGACCGAGGCGGCTATGGATGCGGCAATCCGCAGTCTCAGGCCCGGCATACGTGAGTGCGAAGTTCTCGCCATTGCTTGGCAAACCATGACCGCATTGGGCAGCGAGTGGACCCAGTGCTCCAATATCGTTGCCTCAGGTCCCTACACGGCACCGTATCGTCGTTTCACGTCGGACCGGATAATTCGGTTGGGGGATCTTGTCATCATCGACATTGGAGCATGCTTCAATGGCTACTGGGGCGACTTCACGCGCACCTGGGTCTGCGGCGACATCGCCCCCACTCCCGAGCAGATCGACGTGCACCAACGCTGCTACGATGCGCTCTTCAGAGGCTGTGCAGCCTGCCGGCCGGGCAACACCAACGCGGACGTGGTCGAAGCAGCAGGCGAGAAGTACGTGCTCAGCTCACTGGGACACGGCAGCGGCACCAACCCCTGGGAGGCGCCGCACTTTAGCGTCACTTCCAAGAAGCAACCTCTTGCCCTGCAGGCAGGAATGACTGCGAATCTGGAACCCTACAATGGCATTCCGGGCATCGGCGGCGTGCGGCTGGAGAACAACCTGGTCATACGCGAGGGCGGCCCGGAAATCTATACTCATTATCCATTCGACGCGCGGCTCCTGCGTGACACGGCGCTGGAGGACACGACGACCGACCGCACCCGTGTACGTTAGTCGCATGAATGATATCCGGTGTCGGGCCACGAGTCGCCCGCGGAGCCAATCATGATAGAAGTTCCGGCAAGATCGGACAGTGGTCGGCTGCCTTCGTTTCGTCTCGAGGGCCGTACGGCGGTGGTCACCGGGGCGAGTCTGGGCATCGGCCAGGCTATCGCCATCGCCTTTGCCACCGCCGGCGCGCAGTTGGCGCTGGTAAGCCGCCACATATCTCACCTCGCCGAAACGGTCGCAGCGATTGAAGCCGCCCATGGGCAGGCCCATTGTTTCGAAGCCGATCTGCGATCGGTCGCACAGATCCAGCGATTGGCCCAGCAGGTGACGGGCCAACTGGGCCAGGTGGACATCCTGGTCAACGCGGCCGGAGTACCCCAGACCCGCCTCGCCTTCGATGTCACAGAGGCGGACTGGGACGCCGTGATCGACACTTCGTTGAAAGGGGTCTATTTCAGTTGTCTCTACTTTGGCAAGGCGATGGCCGAGAGCGGCTACGGCAAAATCGTCAATCTGAGTTCCACGTACTCGGACAGCGTGGCCGCGGGGAAGAGCGTATATGCGACGGCCAAGGCCGGCGTCTCCCAGTTGACCCGGGCGCTAGCTGTGGAGTGGGCTCCGTTTGGCGTGCGTGTAAACGCCCTGGCTCCCACCGTAACTGTGACCCCCACACGGCAAGCAGTCCTCACCGACCCGGAGCGGGTGGATTGGCTTCTCAGCCGCATCCCGCTAGGACGCTGCGGCCAGCCGGAAGATCTGGTGGGCGCGGCCCTCTTTCTGGCGAGTGAGGCTTCTGACTTTATGACGGGACATACCGTGTTCGTAGACGGCGGCTGGCACGCTGCCCGCTAGGCGATAGGAAAGGACATGACTCCAGCAACGGTACTGGTATTGGGACACCGATTTTCGAACCTGGATATCGAAAGAGATGTGCTTGCCGGCGCAGCAGACGTGGTGGATGGCAATTCGCTCACAGGTGATGAGCTGCCACAGGCTCTCGGCCTGGCGGAAGCCATCCTTCTTGGGACTCGGGGTAGAGTGGATGCGGCGATCCTCGACACGGCACCGAACCTTCGAGCGGTTGTGCGGTATGGCATAGGCACTGACAACATTGCTGTCGACGAGGCCACGCGACGTGGCATCGCCGTGGCCAACGTGCCTGATTACTGCGTCGACGAGGTAGCGGACCATGCGGTCACTTTGCTTCTGGCCGCCAGCCGGCATCTTATCGCCGCCTATCGTGCTGCCAGGTCGGGAGTGTGGGGCACGGCAATCATGCGGGGGACCGAGCGCTTGTCGGCCCAAACCGTAGGCATCGTTGGTTTTGGCCGCATTGGCCAGACCGTGGCACGCAAGGTCATGCCTTTTATGGCGCGGGTATTGGCTTTTGATCCCGTCGTCCCTGTCGAGGTGATGACAGCTCAGGGCGTGGAGCCAGCAGACCTCTCGACGCTTTTGCACTCCTCCGACTATATCTCTCTGCACTGCCCGCTCGTGCCGGAGACACGGCACCTGTTCGATGCGCGAGTTCTGGCGCAGATGAAACCGCATGCCTGGCTCATTAACACCAGCCGGGGCGAGCTGATAGAGGAGTCTGCCCTGATCGATGCGCTGGCGTCTCGTGCATTGGGTGGGGCCGCTCTCGACGTGCGGACCACGGAGCCTCCCGTCGCCGATGACCCGCTTCTGGCGCTGGACAATGTGTTGCTAACGCCGCACGTAGCATGGTACTCCGAAAGCGCGGTCGTGGATCTCCGGCGCAAGGCCGCAGAGCAGGTTGGCGTGCTCTTGCAGGGAGGAAACCCAGAGTGGCTGATCAACCCGGTGGTAACCGCATCCTATGGCGAGCAGTCGTCGTGATCGCCGCGGGATGTATAGCGGTTCAATAAACGTAGGAGGAAGACAAGCTATGAATTTGGAACAGGCACCCTGGTGCACACCCGATTGGTGGGTGAGCCACTATAACTTTGAGGAAGCGGTTCGCGGCGGGTTTTCCCTGCCGGAGAGCGTGCAATTACACGATGCGACCCTGCGAGACGGCGAGCAGACCCCTGGCGTGGTCTTTCCCGCTGAGGCCAAGATCGCTATCGCCAGGGCTCTCAACCAGGCGGGCGTCGATCGAATCGAGGCTGGCATGCCTGCGGTATCTCCCGACGATCATCAGGCGGTACGGGCTATTGCCCATCTCGGGCTGAACTCCAAAATCATGGCTTTCTCGCGCGCTGTCACTGCAGATGTCGAGAAGGCGATCGACTGTGGAGTATGGGGGGTCATTGTAGAGGTGCCTGCCGGGCTGCCTCGTCTCAAATACCAGTTTGGTTGGACAGTGGAGAAGGTGCTGCAGCGAAGTATCGAGGCCATCCAGTTCGCTAAGAGGCATGGGCTCTATGTAGTCTTTTTCCCCTACGATACCACCCGGGCGGATCTCACCACCATTCGCGAGCTGGTGGGCGGCGTGGTCGAGAATGCCGATCCAGATGCTGTGGCCGTCGTAGATACACTCGGCTCTGCACTTCCTGACAGCGTGCGCTATCTGGTCGGCGAGGTAAAGCGGATCGCTGGAGGCCGGCCTGTCGAGATTCACTGCCACAACGACTTTGGGCTGGGCGTCGCGAGTTCGCTCGCGGCTGTGGCGGTCGGTGCCGAAGTAGTCCACGTATCCGTAAACAGCCTGGGCGAGCGAACCGGCAACGCTCCACTAGAAGAGACAGCCGCTTCACTCAAAGTGCTCTATAATCTACCTGTGAACATCCGACTCGATGCCCTTGTGCGGCTATCGCATCTGGTCGAGCAGCTTTCTGGAATGGCAATTCCAAAGAACAAGCCCATCGTCGGGGAGATTACTTTCAGCCGTGAGACTGGGGCTGGCATCGACATGCTAACCAAGCATCCTACCGTCGTCTTGCCTATCCATCCGCGCGTGTACGGGCGCGAGGCGGTAATGCTCATCGGCAAGAAGAGCGGCCGGCTCTCATTGCGACTCAAGCTAGATTCGTGGGGGATCGAGGCCACTGATTTCCAAGTACAGGAGATGCTGAGTTTGGTCAAGAGCCGGGCCATTGCCAAGCGGTCGTATCTCTCAGATGACGAATTCCGAGAAATTGTGAGCCAGGTCTTAAGCCAGAGCACGGGATCCTAAAAGCAGTGAGGGAAAGCCCTAAGGGGTCTTTACAGGAGCCAGAAACGTGCTATACTATGTTAAGCAACACCTGCATCTGTACCAGCGCCTGGCTTGCCGGGCAGGACAGGTTGGTGCGAGTGGGGATGGGGGAAGCCGATGAATCCGGGCACCAAGTATTATCCCTTACACGAATACTTGCGTCCGTTGCCTCAGGATAAACCGGTCACGCTCACCTTTGTCGAGATTGAGGCGATCATCAGTGATTCGTTGCCACCCAGCGCGCGAGTCAGTCGGGCATGGTGGGCCAACAGCACCACACCCCAAGGCCGAGCCTGGTTGGACGCCGACTGGTTGGTGGATGCGGTGGATGTCGAGGAAGCATGGGTGGTGTTCCGGCCGGCACGCATCACGTACCGTGTCACGCCCCGCCGTCGGCGGTCTGGGTGGAGCGGGGAGCAGGTGAAGACTCTACGCGAGTTCGCCGGCTGGTCTCAGCAAGAGCTGGCAGACCGGCTGGGCATGCGCCAGCAGACTATCAGTGAGTGGGAGACGGGCAAGTATCGCCCGCGCCGTTCAACCAGCGTGCTGTTGGAATTTATTGCCGAGCGAGTTGGCTTTCCATATCGTGCAGAGAAGGGGGAGGATAAACCTTAAAGTTTTGCTTTACGCCTTGACACATACACGTAAACGTGTTACTATACTGTACGTATAGGCGGGTAAACGACCCGCTTTTACTTAGCCAATTATTACACGCTTACGTGTGGAAAATGGAGGAGTGGAAGATGGGCAACTACAGTCTGGATGAACTCGTCACGCGTTGGGAGCGCGAGAAACTGACGACAGAGCAGATGATTGGGCAAATACTGCTGATATTGCGCTCGCTGACCGAGCGAGTGCGCGACCTGGAGCGGTGGCGATGGAAGCAGGAGAAGTCGGATGGGAAGTAAAAGCAGGGGCGCAGCGCCGCTGCGCCCCTTACTCTGCCTGCGATCGTGGCACACAGGGTCATGTGCGTAATCTGGCTCCAAGCTCTTTCTCCAAGCGCTTCACGATTCTATTTTGTACTTTGGCCGCGTCTCGATCGGTCAGGGTGCGATCCTCGGCTTGGAAGGTGAGGGCGTAGGCCAGGCTCTTTTTGCCGGCTCCGATTTGCTCGCCTCGGAAGACGTCGAAGAGACGGGTATCGACTAACAGATGGCCTCCGGCTGCCATGATGGTTGCCTGCACCAGGTTGGCTGGTGTGCTCTCGTCCACCACCACGGCGATGTCTTGCCGGATGGCCGGGAAGCGAGGTACCGGGCGTACCAGGTGGCTCTCAGGCATGTGGCGACTGAGAGCCTCGAAATCAATTTCGGCCACAAAGACTGGATTATCTTCAGGCAGGTCGAAAGCGGCTTGCACCAGGGGGTGAAGCTGGCCCAGCACTCCTACAGGATCATCGTTGATGCGTAGGCGTGCCACCCGCCCCGGGTGGTAGCTTGGATGCTCGGCCGGTTCGAAATTGACCTCACTTACGTGTAACCCGTCAAGTAGCGCCTCGAGGATCCCCTTCAGGTCGTAGAAGTCTACAGGTGAGGCATCTGCTTCCTTCCAGCCCTCCCGTTCGCGGGGGCCGGTGATGGCGATGACCATGTGGCGCACTTCGTCGGGCAGTGGCCACTTCTCGCCGGGCAGGAAGACCGGGCCGATCTCAAAGAGCCAGATGCGGTCTTGGTGCCGGGCATTGCTGGCCACTACTTCAAGAACACTCGCCGCCAGGCTGTGGCGCATGCTGGTCCGTTCGGGGTTGGTAGGATTAGCCAAGGTCACGTAACGACGATCATTTGCTTGCGAAGTGCCCGCCGGATCAAGCAATGCCTCGCGCGCCGGCGTGGTGAGCCGGTAAGTGATAATCTCTTGCAACCCGGCTTCCACCAACAAATCGCGTACTCTCTCCTCTTGCAGTAGCGGCTGGTTGTCGCGCTGAGGTGGCGTCACGTCGTCGATTTGAGTGTCCGGGAAGCGGTCGTAGCCATAGATACGCGCGATCTCTTCGATGAGATCGGCGCGGCCCACGACGCCGGTGTTGATGTCCATACGGTGCTCGGGGGCCGTAACGCGTAGGGTGTCAGGAATCAGGGAATCAGGGATTGGGGAATCAGGAGATTTCGTCTCCTGATTCCCTGATTTCCTGATTCCCTGATCCCCTGATCCCTCAACCACCGCACATTTGAACTCCAGCGATTCCAATATATCCCGAATCTCCTCCCATGTCAGGTTAACTCCCAGCATTCGATTCACTTCAGTCACGGGCAAATCCACGACGACCGGTTGAGGGGGAGCCGGATAATAATCCACAACGCCTTGGGCAATAGTGCCGCCAGCGACCTGTTGCATCAATTGGGCGCCACGCAGCACGCCGAGCAGGGCCTGCGAGGGATGGACCCCTCGACTGAAGCGATAGGCCGCCTCTGAGGGGAGGTCGTAGGCCTTGACTGAGCGGCGAATGTTGATGAAATTCCAGGCGGCTGCTTCCAGCAAGATATTGGTGCTTTTCTCGTGGACTTCACTCTCAGCACCCCCCATGATACCGCCGATGCTGAGGGCGCCGGCAGGGTCGGTCACCAGGATAGTGAAGGGCTGCATCGCCCTGTCCACGTCATCCAGGGTGGTGACATGTTCGCCAGGGCGGGCCAGGCGGGTGGTGATGTGGATGGGCTGGTCGGGCCCGGCGTAGCCGTCGGCGCGGGTACGTAACACGTCGTAGTCGAAAGCGTGGTTAGGCTGGCCCATCTCCAGCATCACGTAGTTGCTCACGTCTACAATGTTGTTGATAGGACGCATACCGGCCAGCCGCAGGCGAAGTTGCATCCAATACGGCGAGGGCTTGATTTCGATCCCCTCTATGAGGGTGAAGCAAAAGCGAGGGTTCAGCTCTGGCTCGCTGGTCTCGACGACCACGCGTCCCTGGATGGGCGGGCCATCCATTGGCAAATCGTGATAGCCGGGATAACGGACGGGCCCTGGCCCGCGTGGCGGCCCGTCCTGGACTGCGCTCCCGCGACCCCGCTCGCGCCTGGCGCGGGACGGGGCAGCGGGCCGGGAAGCCAGGACGGGCTGGCCGGTAAGGGCCGCCACTTCGCGGGCCACACCGATGATAGAGGCACAGCGGGCCAGGTTGGGCGTCAGGTCAATATCGAGGACAGCCGTGCCCAGGTAGTCGGCCAGGGGCACGCCGACCGGCGCATCGGGGTCGAGAATGAGGATTCCTTCGTGCTCTTCAGAGATGCCCAGTTCTTTTTCAGAGCAGAGCATGTGCCGATTCATAATGCCCCGGATCGCGCGCCCTTTGAGGCTCATTTTCACCCGGCCAGGCTGGTGGCCATCGTACAAGGTAGCCCCTTCCATCGCAAAGGGTGATTTGAGGTTAAGGTGGCGGGTATCTTGCCCGATGTAAGGGAACAGGTTGGGGGCGCCGGTGACGACCGTCTCGATCTGCGAACCGCCATAGTCCACATCGGCCAGCACCAGGCGGTCGGCGTTGGGGTGGGGCTTGACAGCCAGGACTTGCCCGACAACGATTTTGTCGCGGGCCCACGGCAGGTTGGCTCCTCCGACGCCCACGTAATCCACGCTGCTTACTTCCAGTCCAGCCAACGTCAGTCGTTCGGCGAGCTCTCCCAATGGAAGAGTAATGTCTACGTAGTCTCTGAGCCACGAAATGGGTACCTTCATCGTCTCTTGCTCCTTGGTGCTTGTCCAATAATCACTTTGCACTTCAATCGGCAAATCAGGCGTAAACTGATTGCAGAAGTAACAAGTTATTTCTGGACAAGTGCTTAGCCGCTAAAATTGTTCCAAGAATCTCAGATCGTTTCCCCAGAAGTAGCGGATGTCCTCAATGCCGTGCCTGAGCATGGCAATGCGTTCCGGCCCCATGCCAAAAGCGTAGCCGGAATAGGCAGTAGGATCGTAGCCGCCGTTTTGCAGCACCACCGGGTTGACCATACCGCATCCCAAAATCTCTAGCCAGCCAGTGTATTTGCATAGTTGGCATCCCTGACCGTCGCACAGGATGCACTCCACGTCCATCTCAGCCGAGGGCTCGGTGAAAGGGAAGTAGCTGGCGCGGAAGCGCGTTTTGCGCCCGGCGCCAAACATGCGCTGGGCAAAGTCGGTCAGTGTTCCCTTCAGGTCGGTGAAGCGGATGTTGTAGCCCACGGCCAAGCCCTCCACCTGGTGAAACTGGATTTCGCTGCGGGCGGTGATTTGCTCGTAGCGATAGCACATGCCAGGTAGGATGACGCGAATCGGCTCGGGATAGTATTCGCGCATGGCGTGAATCTGGCCGGGCGAGGTGTGAGTCCGCAGCAGTACGTCATCCTCAGTCGTGTAGAAGGTGTCCTGCATGTCGCGGGCCGGGTGGTGGGGTGGGAAGTTGAGCAACTGGAAGTTGTACTCGTCGGTCTCCACATCGCGGCTGCGGTAGATCTGGAACCCCATATCGGCCCAAATTTGGTAGATGCGACGCAGCACCTGGGTGCTGGGATGCAACCGGCCACGGGCGACCGGGCGGCCGGGCAGTGTTACGTCAATGGCACCCTCGGCCAGGGCTTTCTCCATTTCGGCCGCTTTGAGGGCCTGAACGCGCTTCTCGTAGGCCGTCTCCAGGTCCCGCTTGATCTCATTGGCGCGCCGGCCGAAGGCAGGACGCTCCTCTTTGGGCAGTTCCCCCACGCGCCGGATCATCTGAGTGATTTGCCCTTTGCGGCCCAGGTAGGCCAGGTGCCAGCTCTCTAACGCCTGGCTGTCGGCAATGGACTCCAGAGCCGACAGAGCCTTAGTGCCGAGTTGCTCCAAAGTCTGTCCTGTTAACGGTTGGTCGTGCATAGGTACCTCCGGGTGTAGAGATTGCCTGCCCCCCGGCCCGCCCCGTCCTGGGACCGAGACGGGACCAGGGCTGGCGCGAGCCAGGACGGGCTGGCGGGTAGGCCAGGGGAGATTGGGTATTAGAGATTAGATATTAGAGACAGCGTGCCCTTTGGGTATTGGATATTGGCTCTCTTGCAATCTTTTTTATTTATGGTATAATGTTTATGGTAAGTGATTATGGTAACACCTCATAACTGGTCTCGTTAGAGCAGGCCAGGGAGGAGGCTGACGTATGAACGCATTGCAAGCAGGCATCGCCGCCGCCCGAGAAGGTCGCCGGGCAGAAGCACGAACATTGTTACAACAGGCTTTGCAGGCCAGCCCACGCAGCGAGCAGGGCTGGCTTTGGATGAGCGCCGTCGTCGAGAGCGACGCCGAGCGCCGCGCTTGCCTGGAGCGAGTCCTGACCATCAATCCTCACAATCAAACCGCTCAGGCTGGGTTAGAAAAACTCAGTTCTGGCCGTAGTCCAGGGGGCGGGAGCGAAGGTTATCTGCCCGTCTCCCGGTCCGTGCAGCTTGAAGGCGGGTCGCCGGGTGGAGAACCCAGGCCTGTGGCTCCAGCGCAGATAGCCGGGTCACTCTCCCCGCACACGATCCCAACGCTGGGCATGGATCCCGTAAGGCCCAATTCGCGCCCGCTTCGGCGGTTGGCCCCCCAGCCCGATCCTGCGGATGGGCTGGCTCAGTTGCGGGCTGCCCAGTTTCAGCCACCGTCTTCTTCTGCCGATGTACCTTCTTCTGAGTCCGATCCCTTTATGGCGTTGGTGCTCATCGGCGGACTGTCCATCACTGCTCTGGCTGGTGCACTGATGCTGGTCGTGTTGTGGATCATCGGCTGGCCGCCTCAGTAGGAGTGGAGTGTCGAGCGTGGAGCGTGGAGCGTGGCGCTTCGTGCTCCACGTATCCAAAGTACAAACGCCCTCGCCCCACTGGGACGAGAGCGTGCGCGGCGTCTCGCGGTACCACCCAATTTGACCGGACGTGCCGGTCCCCTCAACCACCAACGGCCAGCGAAACACTCGGACGTGTTGCGGCGATTGGCTGCCTTGATAACGGTAGGCTGACCGGAGCGGACTACTCTGGCAGGGGGCTGCCCGTCCTGGCTGCGCACCCCATTTGGGGCACTTCGCCACGCGGGCCGGGAGGGGCCAGGGACTGCTATACCCACATCTGGGTGTAATAAGTGATGCTCCCCTCACCCATCGCTCGTTGCCTGTTACCTGCCATTTCCCCCGTCGGCTCAGGAGCGAACTTCAGCCGGCTTCCTCCGGGCGGGGCTTCCAGCCCGTCCCTGGCCATACTGGCCGGGGACAATGACCCTGCCTCTCTGTCGGCATCTCTCTGCCTACTCTTCTCCGTCGTCGCCTGTGCAATTTGGTGCTGCCTGCCCCGTGCCGGGACGGGCAGGTAGCTCTGCCATGTAGGCCAGGAGATTATACTACACGACGATGACACGCGCAAGCCTGCGTTTGACAGCCGAGGGCTGGGGGCATATAATCAATTCGGTAGAATATGTAAGCCACATGCCGGTTGGTGTTAACTTGCCGTCCAGGTCTTACTTGGCCTGGGCGGTATTTGTTTCACCACCGGCCCCGCTGCTATCTCGCTCTGAGATCGCAGCCCGGTGTGGCGCGTGGTGGTTCCCTCTCAAGGAAATCTTCAACCTCCACGCATTGCAAAGGAAATTAAATGACTGTGACATTTGACCAATTGAAGCTTCATCCGAAGCTCATGCGAGGCATACGCGATCGAGGTTACGATAACCCAACGCCAATCCAGGCCCAGGCTATCCCTATGGCGCTTGAAGGCCATGACTTGATCGCCTGCGCTCCAACCGGCACGGGCAAGACAGTAGCCTTCCTGCTGCCGACTCTCCAGCGCTTGCTCGATGGGCCGGCGCACCAGACGCGGGCGCTGATTTTGACGCCGACCCGCGAACTGGCTATCCAGGTGAACGATCATCTCTCTCCCCTCGTTCGCCATACCCCCCTTGACGGGACGGCAGTATATGGCGGGGTGCCGCTGGCTCCCCAGCAGCGCGTGCTGCGATCCGGCGCGACTGTCGTTACTGCGACCCCTGGCCGTCTGCTCGATCACATCCGGCGTGGTTCAGCGGATTTAAGCCGGGTCGAGGTGTTGGTCTTGGACGAGGCTGACCGCATGCTGGATATGGGCTTTCTGCCCGAGATGCGCCGCATCCTGGATTATCTGCCAGCCGAGCGCCAGACGTTGATGTTTTCGGCGACGATGCCTCAGGCGATTGTGCGCCTGGCCGCGAGTGTGCTGCGTGACCCGGTGCGGGTGGAGGTCGGGTCGGGGACAATGCCCGCCGCCCGGATCACTCAGATGCTATATCCAGTGCCGGAGCACCTGAAGACGCCGTTGCTCGTAGTGTTGCTTGAGGAAACCGGCGTGGAGTCCGCACTCGTATTTACCCGGACCAAGCGGCGCGCTGAGCGCCTCACCCGCCAACTGGCCAAGGCCGGAGTCTCGGTCACCCAGATCCACGGCGACTGTAGCCAGGGCCGGCGCGTGGCAGCGCTGGAGGGCTTCCGCGCCGGCCGGTATCGCGTACTGGTCGCGACCGACGTCGCCGGGCGTGGGATTGACGTGCAAGGCATCTCCCACGTAATCAATTACGACTTGCCGGAGACGGCCGAGACCTACGTGCACCGGGCTGGGCGTACCGCCCGGGTTGAGGCGGCGGGCTATGCCATCAGCCTGGTGTCGCCAGCCGATGAGCGGGCAGCGCGTGCGATTGAGCGGGCCATTGGCCAGACGATCGAGCGCCGGCGGCTTAGCCATTTCAACTACAATGTGAAGCCGCCCTCGTACCTTGGTCGCCCCGCCGCCATCGAGTTGCAAAATCGGATCCAGCAACCGCCCAGTCTGGCGGACCGCTGGGCGTCAATGAGTCGCCGCCGTCGCTGATACCCTCCTCGAGCACTCCTATGAAGTTCATACGTTTTCCACCGCTAATTTGTGGTAGAATAGAATAGGAGATAGGGTGGTAGACTCCAATCCGGGTACGCGCATAACACGCGTACGCAGCCGGTAACAGGGGGGCCTGACACACGCCACGATAGTCCCATTCATCACCCATCTACCTCGCGTGTTTTCTTCTTCTTCCGCTGCCGGTTTCTTTTCCAACACCATCGCCGGTCCTGACCGTTTGCAACGAGGCAAACGAGGGATGTCAGGCCATCCATCATCTACAGGGAAGATAAGCGATGAAGGGGGCAGCCAAACTCACGTCTCCAAGAGGGTGGGAGATTCGCCAATGAGAAACACCGGCCATACTCACTGGCCAATGGCCTGGATTTCCATCAGCCAGCGGGTAGTCGATATGCTCGACGTGGGAGCCATTTGCCAGGCAGTGTGTGCCGGCTGTGTGAAAGATTTGGGATATCGAATGGCCTGGGTAGGCCTGGTAGAGTGCCAGCAACCGGGTGTATTGCGTCCCATCGCCCAAAGCGGCTTCCCCGAAGAGCCCGAGGTGGATGAAGAGGGTTACCAGGGCTCAATTGTGGCCTTTCCCCTAAAAAGTAGTAGTGGTATGCTCGGGGCGCTCCATTTGTATGCTGTAGAGCCGGATGCCTTTGGCGCAGAAGAGGTGCTCCTACTCTCCATGTTGGCCGCTCACATGGCCATGGCCCTGGAAAACGCTCGTCACTTCCAGGCCGGGCAACGTCAGCGTGAAGCGGCCGAGGCCCTGCGCCAGGCGGGCGCTGCGCTAAACAGCACCTTGAATTTCGAAGAAGTGCTCGACCGCATCCTGGAACAGGTAAGCCGGGTGGTACCTTACGACGCTGCGAATATTATGCTCGTCCAAGGGGATACCGCCCGAGTTTTCCGCCGGCGCGACTACGCCCGGTTTGGGGCCGAAGGTTACATCGGGTCTGTTACCCTTATTATCTCCGAGACTCCCAACCTGCGCCGGATGCAGGAGACTGGCCTGCCTCTGATCGTCTCTTACGTCGAGGATCACGCTGGGTGGGTAGACGTGCCCGAGGCGGCCTGGGTCAAATCCTATGCTGGCGCCCCCTTGTATGCCCGCAACCAGGTCATCGGCTTCTTGAACGTTGACAGCGCCACGCCTGGCTTCTACGGCCAGGCCGATGCGGAACTACTGCAAGCCTTTGCCCAACAGGCGGCCATTGCCATTGAAAATGCTCGTCTCTACGAAGAGATTCGCCAGCGGGTTGACGTACTGACCGCATTCAATGGGATCAGCCATGTTATCACTTCCAGCCTGAATCTGCAGGAGACGCTGACGATCATCACCAGTCACGCGACCCGGCTGCTGGGTGTGGCAGCGGCCTCGGTGGTCTTGCGCGACGAAGCCCAGGGCGATTTATGGTTTGCCGCCGCATCCGGCGAGGGCTCTGATTTTGTGCGGGGCAAGCGGCTGGAGCTGGGGCAAGGGATCGTGGGCTGGTGCGCCCAACACGGGGAGCCGGTACTGGCGCCGAATGTCCTGAAAGACCCCCGCTTCTTTGGCGACTTTGACCGGGAAAGTGGCTTCTCTACGCGCTCGATTCTGTGCGTCCCCTTGCAGACCAAAGGGCAAACCATTGGCGCCATTGAGGTGATGAACAAGGAGGGTGTTCCTTTTGGCCGGGAAGATCTGCGCTTGTTGTCCTTGCTGGCGGCGCCGGCAGCTACCGCCATTGAAAACGCCCGGTTGTATAAAGACTTGCAAGACGAAATGCAGGCGCGAGAAGAGGCTCAAGCTCAACTGGTGCAAAGCGCCAAGCTGGCCGCCATCGGCAGGCTGATAGCCGGTGTTACCCACGAACTGAACAATCCTCTCACCTCCATCCTCAGCTTCGCCCAACTTCTCCAGGACAGCGACATAAGCGAAGAGGTGCGGTCCGATCTGGATAAGATCGTGACTGAGGCACGGCGAGCGACCCGCATCGTGCGCGGCCTGCTTGACTTTGCCCGCCAGCGCCCGCCAGAGCGGAAACCGATTCAGATCAACGACGTGGTGACCAGCGCCCTGAATCTTCTGGCTTATGAATTGCGCACGCATAACATCGAACGCACCATCCACCTCTCGCCCGAGCTACCGCGTACGATGGCCGACTCGCACCAGTTGCAGCAAGTATTCGTCAACCTGATCCACAACGCCTGCCAGGTGATGAGTGCTGCCCACGACAGGGGTCACCTGACCATCATTACTGAGCTGGGAGCTTCTACTTTTACCGGTTACCAATCCGGGGCAACGTCGTTCATCCGCATTATGATCCAGGACGATGGTCCCGGCATCCCCCCTGATGTACTGCCGCGCATCTTCGACCCCTTCTTCACCACCAGGCCGGAAGGGGAAGGGACTGGCTTAGGATTGTCGATCTGTCATGGTATTGTGAGCGAGCACGACGGTCACATCTGGGCCGAAAGTGAGCCGGGCACTCCAGGAGGCGCCACCTTCTGCGTCGAATTGCCCCTGGTCGTCCCGGAGGTGCAGCAGCGGACGTGCCAAGCGCAGGTTGGGGAATGACGATCAGGCCTCGCTACAACGAGAGGCGGAAGCTTTATTTCGGCACTCAGAAATTGTGAGAACTAGGAGAGAAAGGGGATTGCCGGCGGCCGGGTAGACATGATATACTCGACACGATAAAGCTGGCTGCAACCGGGGGGCTTCCCCGACTGGACAACACTAAATCTTCGACGACCCTACTTCCACGCCACCCGGTTACACGGGTGGCGTTTTGCTTTGGCTGGAAACTGCGAGAACCAACACAAGCATTGGTTGAAGACACTCAAATCCACAACTCATGTGCAAAAAACGCCGAATCTTGCGTTTATATAGATAGGGATATTGGGCGTGGTTCTTTTCCATGGCTGCTGCGGGTAGAGCAGGTATTGCCCGGCGACTGGCAAGCGCCCGCTGGAATTGGCAGGTTACGGCACCAACAATCTGCCCACCGCGGTACCATGGAATGGCTGGCGTGGATTGGCCTATGGAGGTGCCCCACCATGATGTCCCAAACTGGTGACGGTTGCTGGCGCCAGATTGGAAGCGGAGTGCAAATATAATCTGTTGGATGTAACAAAGTGGAAGATACTTGCGGCATTTCTTCAGGGCTGGTTGTTATAGGCATTTGTCAAGCAGATCAAGAACGTCCCGTCGCTATCCGCATTTTATCTTCGAGGTAATTCCCTATCTTACCCTGCTAGAGACATTTAGATGGAAGATATTCTGTCTAAGCTCCATTGCGAGGGTACTAGGCGGAAGTGGTTTAGGTGGAGAACATTCCCGATAATCACATCGCTGGGCGGCTCGCTACTATAACCCTCATCACAAATCTTCGGGACGTTCAGTTTGTCTAATCAGAAAGTGGTCTTAATCACTGGCCCATCGTGTGGCAATGGCCAGGGCACAGCTCGATTGCTTTCGCAAATATGCTACAAGGTCTTTGGACCAAGCCGTAATTCCTTCAGCGCAAAGATGATACCAAACGTGGAGATGTTAGCCCTAGATGTGCGCCCTGATGACTCAGTTATGGCCTGCGTGAAAGCAATTTGAGAGCGTAGCAGGCAATTGGTGCAGCCAAGCGACTGGCTGTGCTAAAGCGTTGTATCCTGCTGAGAAGTGAGAGCAAGACTACAGCCCGTAACACAAAGTGATTCCTGCAGCGTCGAAATGATAGTTCTTGAGGAAAGGACCTAGAGGAAGCCAAGTTGCTTAGTGATGAGGCAATCTGAATTAGAAGGGAGGATAAAGGCATATGCGATACGCAACCGACATCCAACTTGATCAGCTCGTTGCTCATATTTTGAACCCGTGGCAGCCCAATGGCTATGTGCTTTCAGAGCGACTCCTGCCGCTTGACAAGAACCAACCTCTGGTAGATTACTTCGTTGGTCATATCCAAAACTCGCTGCAAGACCCCGCTGCCAGGGCTGCCAGCTTTGTCGCTTTGGGGGGCGATTCTACTTCTGGAATCATCCAGGCCATGCTGGACGGTAGCCTGGATTTGGTCAGAGGCTCGCGTGAGCTAGCTGAACGGTTGTACAATATCATTGCTAGAGATGAGCGCATATCGGCCGGTGATCTAGCAGTAGGCTTCTATCGGGCCGGCAACAAACCCCACGTGCCCCGCTACTTGGCGTTGTTGAAGATCGACCCCTCCGAGGCGTTTCGTCACAAAACAGATCGTGACGCTCAGGGCAACCTGTACGTCAACTTCGAAATCGAGACCGACGTGATGCCTACTACCCGAGAGAAGCTTCAGAAGTGTGCGTTCATACAGCCGTTGGACCCGCGGCCTGAGTACGATATGATGCTCCTTGACCGCCAGGTGCGACCGTCCGTGTCCCGTCCAGTCGCAAGGTTCTTCGCTGTGGACTTCTTGGGAGCTCAACTGACCTTGGATGCCCGACAGCGAACTGATAGGTTGTATACAAGTCTAGTTAGTGCCCACAATCAGCTGCGCCATATACTGCGGCCGCAAGAGGACGAGATCCTACATCAAGCAACTGACACTGCGGTCACTTCGGCCGCCTTCAACTTTGACAACTGGCTTGCGGCGCTGCGTCTGCCCGAGGAGCACAAGGAGCAGATCGAACGAGTCCTGTCTCAGGATCTACCCGACCGGGAGTTCGAAATAGATACGACCTTCTCTCAGCAGCTCATACGCAAACGGCGCTTCCGTGGGGAACACGGCCTGCGGGTTGAGGTGGCCGCCGATTGGCAGAACCAGGTTATCCGGTCGGTAGAGCGTATTGAGGATCCCGGCGCGCCGCCTTACTATCGTGTCGTGATTCATACGGAGAGATGGGAAGAGGTGCTCCGATGAATGGCGGGGGCCTGAGAAATCCAGCTGGCCCCTTGCTGGCCTTTGGTGATGCGCTGGGCATCGACCGGGCTATTTGGGCAGAGCGCGAGGAGTTGGAGCAACTCATCTACAGTGATGAAGGGTTCAGCCGCGATGCGGCCGCTGTACTGACACTGGATCACATTGATCCTCTGTTGAGCAACTACGGAGATGCCCTTACCTGCCGCTTCCTATTAGGCGATAGAGTTGTGTTGCATATTGCTCCGGGTCTGGACGACACGGCCCTGGCGGAGTTCCGGCGCGTGACGCGCCGCACTCCGGCGGTGATACTTGAGCTCTGGTTGGACAAAGCCCACCTAGTGGAGAGGTGGCTGGGCAAGTTACCGGCTTGTCGACCATTTCTATACTTATTCCCCGAGGCTTTGGAACAGTTCCTGGGCAATCAATTAGGGGATTTGGAGAAGCAACTATGGGGTACGGAGGCGGGATGTAAGGTTATCCTACTGGTGCCGCGTCGCGAAATCTGGCTGGACGGGCCTTTCCTGGCTGTGGTGGGCGGCAAAGGGATTAGAGAGTACCACGCGGTGGTCCCGAGTGAACCGCCCGATGCCGCGCGTGTGCAGACAATGTACCAAACGTGCCGCAATAATCTCAAATGGCAAGAGGCGTGGCTCAACTATTTAACGCCTTTGCATCTCAAAGTGGATGGCGCAAACCAACCCGGTGATCTGATTGCCAACGCGCTGCAAGTCCATCTAGTCAACTCGATCGTGCTTTACTCGGCAGATAGGACGGCGGGAACTGATGGAAACTGGCGAGCCACCTATGCTGGTGCCAGGAAGACTGTGGAACTGATCTTGGCTGACCCTCAAGAGCCTCTGCCAGAAGGAACCCCCGCTAGCGTTCAGAACTTGCTACGAACCCTGGAATGGGCCTATGCTCCTCGTTGGACGACTGACCGCCTGAGCATGGTGCAGAGCGCCGTGGCAGACGCCCTGCACGCGGCAGAGCCATCTGTCCGCTACCGGCTCTTGCTCCACAACGCGGCCAACATCTATGATGGGCTGCAATGGCACTGGAAGGCCTTCATTGAGGACAAGGTGGATACCTATATGGCTCAGGTGCGCGCCCTCGAAGATTACGTTGCCAGTACGATCCAGGCGTTCGCCGACCAGATCTCAGCTATGATCAAGAGCCTGTCGGACACCGTACTGGCCGCTGTAGGCGCGTTGCTTGGATCTTTCATCGCTGCCTTGTTCAAGGACAAATTCAACCCAACGATTTTCCGCATTGGGATGCTGGTCTATGCTTTCTACGTATTGGCATTCCCACTAGGCTTGAACATGCTCAATCAGCGCGCGCGCTTTCGGGCGATGATCGAGGCCCTTGAGATCCGCCAGCGCCGATTCGAAGCGCGGCTGTATCCAGACAAGGTGAAAGAAATCGTAGGAACACAGATAGACGACAGCCAGGCCCGCTTTCTGCGTTGGTTTCGGTGGGCACTGGTGGTCTACGGCATAGTGATCATCCTAGCTGTCATCGCTGCCTTAGTGGTGCCAGGAGTTATGGCCGACCAGGCTGCTTCTCCGACTCCTATGCCGCCTACGGCCACACCCGTACCCTAAAGGCGATGAATTCGTTGTCAGAATCGATCTCTAGGCCGGTGACGGCCGACCATCGGCTGGCTATCCCCGAAAAGAGCCGCTTTGTTTGGATCTGTTCGGGAGTACCTCAAGGGTATATCCTTCCCTGGTAGTGGTACGTAGTCAAGCTGAGAGAACCGGTCGTTAGCCAATATCGGTCCTTTTATCAGGATGATAAGATGATGATAATCTTTCTCTGCTGTTCTTAGCCAGGAAGTGAGCTTGGTCGCGGTGTGATAGCTAGGCCAGAACTTGGGAGCTGGCAAGTCCTAGCTTTCTCGTCAAGAAGCTTGCTCTCGCGGAAGAATACAGACTCTGGCTGTGCTTCACGCCTGTGACATAGCGATTGTCAAATGGCCTTGTAGCTAATGATGAATCGAAGCTATACTCTGCGAAAGCGTATAAATGATAGCATTCGCAAGATGTTGATAGAGAATGCCGGTTTTTCTTGTTGCGTATGTACGGAGTCTTTGCTCGACTATGATGTGCACCATATTCGATTCGTCTCACTTGGAGGAACTGACGATCCAGAGAACCTAGTCCCCCTCTGTCCTAATTGCCATCGGACTTTCGCACACAGACTGTCTGAAGTGTTTGATGAGACTCAACTTCATTCTATACGGGACAGATGGCTTGATCTAAAGAATCGAGAACGAGCCATCATAAGGTATCTAAGGAAGAATTGCTTCTTAGAAGCAGCCATCATTATTCTTGATGAGAGAACAAGAGAACTCTGTCTCCTTACCGGTGATTATGGGCGCACACTGTTGCTTGCGCAAGAGGTCCGGAGAAGACTCCCTTTGAGAAACGAAACAGATAGGGTCGTGCATGGTCAGCTTGCCGATTTCGCAGGTGAAATGGCGCTGTATCTGGGACGAGCTCAGGAGTATGTTGACCCATTAGAGGAGGCAATTAGAAAGCTCCAGAGAACTCAAGAACTCAGTTCGGTTACGAAGCACGCTCAGCTAACGCTTTCGCGGCTATATGGCCGTACTGGGGATGAAGAAAGGAAGTATCGGTTCTATGAGGAATCAACTCCTGAAGAGTATGGACCACATTCAGATCGGTGGCTGGAATGGGTTGGCCGAAATCGAAAGAATTCGCTTCGCAACTATAGGACTATAAATGACGTTGTCCAAGAATACAAGGATGTAGTGCCGGACGTGTCGAGTGCCAGACGTACGGCCCTACTCTCGAACATTCTCGCCGAAGTGGGTTACGTCCTCATAAATATGGGAGAGATTATAGAGGCAAAAGATATTCTCTTGCAGGCTGTTGGCCTGGCCAGGCACGCCTTTCATCGACGTGGGATACTTGTAAGACATATCCGACTCGCACAGACATACATAGATTTGGAGATGTTTTCCGAAGCTATAGACCATTACCTACTTGCGTGTCAATATCGAAATGTGTCGGCTGGCACGCGTCTGCAGGAGATAAGACATCAGCTTGTGATGAAACTGGGGCCAGACGATTTACTAAATATCTGGCAGAAGTCTCTTCGCAAGGGACGAAAACGCGAAGAAGAAGCTTGTTAAGTGTAATTACCTTGCTACTCCCCTCGCTGTTATAGCAGTTTGACTCTCCCCTAGTTTAGTGGACAGGGAGTTAAGCAAGATGGATGGCGTTGATGGTAGAGATGCTCATAGGTCGCCGGGCTGACGTAGCTTTCAAGCGCACGCGTGGCAATGCCCTCCAAGACAAAGTTCGGCAGGTTATTGTGAAAACGATAAATGGCCGGCAGAAAGAGCCGAACGGCCAGCGAGGACAGAGTCGGAGTTGAGGTTGTGGAGGCGTGTGTGAGTGGAGCACAACAAAGTGGGCTGCTTGCATATTCTCCTTGCGAAGTATCTCATATATGTGTATACTTCATAGCAACGAACATTCGTTCTAGGTTTCGATTCGGGGATATAACTTTGGATGAGACATGTCATTTTCTGGAGCTATGAAGACATAGGATGAGGCAGAACAAATGGATGTGCTGACAAAACTGAGAGTAAGGTCAAAGAACCCCCATGAGAACAGACGACCTTCTGTTGATGAGAAAGTGTTTTTTTTGGCTGATGAGCCGAAGGAGGATCTTAGCCAAGATGATGCTTTTGGTCATGCCTACTATGCCCGCACTCTGCTTCAGATTCTAGAAAATACACGAATGGCAGAGTCATATGCCATTGGTCTGTTCGGTAAGTGGGGCGTGGGAAAGACCAGTATTATCAATGAACTAGAGAGAATCATAAATGAGAGATCGGCAACAAAAGGAAATCCCACTCGTCATAGCTACACATTGCTAAAGCTTGATGTTTGGGAATATTCAGAGCACAATTTCCGGCGAGAGTTTCTTTTGGACTTGGGCGCCGCTTTTAGCTGCCAAGGCTACGTAAGAGATCGATTAACTAGCAAAAAGGTAGCGGAGATAAAGGCACCTTCTTCGCGAAAGCTGTCTTGGCTAATGCGATTGGGGGGACCGGCCGCTATCTTTTTCATTTTCTGGGTCTTAGCATTCTTTCTGGCCTATGCAATTGTAAATCTCAGTTCTCCTGGACAGCCAAGTTGGTTTCAGCCATTTATTACCTCGCTAGTAGTCGCTGCGATTACCGCTGTAATGGCCTACTTTCAAGATTATGTGAGAGAGGTCTTCAAGCCTCCTACTATAATCCAGGAAATTCAACCCGCGGTGCATCCAGATGAGTTCAAAGAAATCTTTAGGTATATAGTTCGAGAGAAGGCCAATCTATCAAAGAAGAATGGCCGCTTAGTAATAGTGTTAGACAATCTAGACAGAGTAAAAGAAGAAATCGTAATTGCGGTACTCGGTGCCATAAAGACTTTCTTAAGAGAGGAGAACTGTATCTACATTCTTCCTTGTGATGACAAAGGATTGAAGCAACATATTATTCATATGCGGTCTAGACAAGACTGGCCTCCCGGTATGACGGAAACGGAGGCAACAGAATATCTACGGAAATTCTTTCAGACAACGTTGGTAGTGCGGGATTTCTTGACAGAGGACCTGGAGGCTTTTACTGATCACATACTCGCTCAAATGCAGGTCTTTGACTCTCCAATAACGAATTCTAACGACCCTGATCAAACTGTTAAGCTACAACAGGAGAATCGAAACGAAGTTGGCTTGGTTATGCGTGTAGCCGTCGCGAGGAATCCGAGGCGTATTATCCAGTTGGCAAATAAGCTTTCCGCTAATTACTTACTCACTATGGAAAAAGGTGAGATCGATCCGAGATTCAGAGATAGCATTTTGTGCAACTTGGGCTTTCTTGCAAAGGTGACAGTGCTAGAAGAGGAGTGGCCTAATTTTTACAACCTAATTATCAAACATCCTGACGTTGTACGTCAACTGCGCAACTATTTTATTACTGAGCAGGAAGAGCATTTGCCCAGAACGCTGAGGAACGTTCTCGCTGATCATAAGAATTATAACTACTCAGACATAAAATACGAGTGGGAACACGGGTTGGAAGACTTTCTTAGGCGTACCAGTACCATCCATTCGGATCGAGTGTCTGATTTTCTTTTATTCAAGCAGCGGCCAAGTGTTGCCCTCATAGCTGATTATTATACATTCTATGATGCGGCATTAACCAGCGATGCGGAAACGGTTGTAGAGATCATTAGATGCTGACCGACAGCGCTCCATGGTGTAGTTTTGTGGCGGAGAGTACCGTCACATGATCGTACAGATATTGGCGGTGAAAGCCGACAGCGCATCGTAGAGACGTTGTCAGCACGAAGCCCTGTACACAGTACCTTAGCAAGGGCAACACCTACTGTATCTAGGGTTCTGTAAACGGTCCGCTGTCGGTTCAATGTCAATGAATCTCTACGATGCGTTGACGGTTCGTAAGGTTCAAAATCTATACGATGCGCTGTCGGTCAGGGCATAAACGATGCGCTGTCGGTTAGCAATTAGAAATGAAAACACTGATATTCAAACTGCTTTCGAGGTACTTGTGAGGGAATTAGAAAAGAGAAGTAGTTCCATAGATGTCCCCAGCGCTACCAGCTTAATGTACTGTATTGTTAAGGCATTCGATCTCATTTCTGACAACAAGCCTCAACTTCAACAAAAGGTTGCTAACGCCATAACTGGCACACTCAGCAGACATTCTTTTACAGACATCCCTCTCGGCCTTGGATTGCC
The DNA here is from genome assembly GCA_964439175.1 of uncultured Anaerolineales bacterium. GTDB lineage: Bacteria > Chloroflexota > Anaerolineae > 4572-78 > NAK82 > CAYTNQ01. The sequence goes on from CAYTNQ010000011.1 coordinate 44,934, forward strand.
CGATCTCATGAAAGTTCTTCGACACTCAACCAGAAGCTCAAACAGACAAGAGGTAATCAATCATCTCATAGATGTCGTAGACTTTAAGGATAATGCTGATAGAACCTCGTTTGTTTTGGATCAACTGCTACAAAACCACAGTCTGTTAACCCGTAATAACCGAGAGCGCTTACGAGAGCAAACAGAGGCAAATCAAGACGACAGTAGCATTGAACATCTACGGCATTTTGCGCGCGAGTGCAAGAAGATTGATGCAGATCTTACTAGAGATGTGGTTTCCCAATCAATTTACTTGCAAAACCTGGATAAAATCAAACGCAACGCCTCTGCCCAGAAAGCACTTGATTTTTTAAAGGAGATGTGTTCTTTTATTCAAGAAGAAACTGCCGCTGAGTATGCTGATTGGCTCATAGAGAAATTTTCGCGCGGCCCCACAGACCAATTGGATTCGAATCAATTGTTTGCAGTAAATTCTGTGAATGACCTACCTTCAGATTTCATTCCTGTTTCACGAAGAAAGTCTCTTGTGGAAGGTCTTGCGAACCGGTATAAATATATACAAAGCTTGCAGCCAGCTCACGCAATGAGACTCACCAAGGCTTATCTGCATTTGCTTCCTGGCCTACAACTGCAAGATCAAAAAGCCTATCATCTTCATCTTATTAGCGAAATTCGAAGAGGAGATCCAAGTTTCATACTGAGCTTAGTGAGAACCTTAAAGCCAGTTGCGCTCAACATATATGCTCTAGATGAGTTGCTCGAAGAGATAAAACTTCGGGTCCAGGAAAAGTTTAACGATCAAGAACTTCGTAGTGTGTATTTTGAATTGGCGCACGCTGCCGATATGACCGTTTACATCAAGATGGTCGTTACCGACTTGTGGAATCAACAACACGTGGTAAACGATGCACTTGAGCAAGCAAAACCATTCTTAAGGGCAGAAGAGTTTCGAGAAACAATCCGTGAGCTTCTGAAACGTTACGACAACTTACCGCCACAACAGGTGGAGACCGCCTTGTCGAATCTAGCCAGTCATCAGGATAGATACACTAAGAAGTTTCTCAAAGTCCTTATTGAAGAGTTAATGAATGACTGGTTCAAGAAGCCATCTATACAGGCACGCCGCGGCGCGAAGAAACTATGGCGTGGAATACGCGATAAGGCAATAGATCATAGTAGGGTTCTTTACAGCCGGTTATTGAGTTACTCCGAACAAGCAATCAACGATAATTCAATTGCTGAAGACCAGAATAAAATCTACTTCGAAACCTTGATAGAGGATTACGGTTTTCTATCAGCTAGCCACAAAAAGCAATTGGTTGATCTCTGTCTACGATTGACTGAAGAGGCCAACCCTCCAGTGATTCGGCATTATGGCTATCAATTACTTCGTGACTTAGTACACGATGAGTTTGCACAGAGAAGGGTGCCAGAGGAAATGCTCTTGGATTTGGAACATGCACAAACAGTTGAAACTTGTAAGGCTATTCTGAATACCCTTGCTATATACAAGGACTACGTTTCTGAATCGGCAAGATACGAATTAAAGGAAATATATGATAAGAGAGGACATGAATCGGCCTTTAAGGAATACGCAAATCGTTTCGCAGACCTGCTCGAATCTCCTGACGTGAACTAATGAATTACCGTGATTTGTTGGCTGTCGAATAGTTCACCTACTTGTGTTTTCCTATATAATCAAATAGCCTGTAACTGTGGCTGGTAATAGCCTTGTAGAATGGCAGTCGGTTTATTAAATGAGCGCGCATTTCATCTTTCCAAAACCAATGAGCTGGGACACTTTAGAGGACATTGTCTGTGATGTTGCCTCCAGGAAGCTCGGTAACTATAACTTGCAACGTTATGGTCGCAGCGGACAACGACAATCCGGAGTTGACATAGCTGGCCCAACAGCTAATGGTCTAATAGGGATTCAATGTAAACACCATCCCGCCCTCTGTGCCAATATAGGTGAGACAACTCTGCTCAGGAAATTAGTGTAGAATAGAGAGCAGAGGAGGGACCCATGTCTCAAGACAAACTGAACCAGAGCGAGGTACCTGATCCGGAAGTGGTACCCCAAGCCAAGCGCAGACGTTTCAGCGCTGAGTACAAGCTGCGCATCCTGGAAGAGGTGGACGCCTGCACCGAGCCTGGTCAGATCGGGGCCCTGCTGCGTCGGGAAGGGCTGTACTCATCGCACCTGACGACCTGGCGTCGCCAGCGAGCCCAGGGCCAACTGGCAGGCCTGAGCCCCAAGCGGCGGGGGCGAAAGCCGTCGGTTGACGAAGCGCTGGTGAATGAGCTGGATGCATTGAAGCGAGAGAACCAGCATCTCCAGAGCCGTTTGCAGCAGGCGGAAACGATCATCGAGGTGCAAAAAAAGCTCTCAGGGCTGCTTGGGTTGACGGCGAACGCGAACCAGAGCGACGAAGCGAGATGATCCAAGCAGCCGAGCAATTGGGCAAACAGGTGGGCGTTTCGGCAGCCTGCCGGGCGCTGGGTGTGCCGCGCAGCAGTCTGTATCGGGCTCGGCAGCCCAAGCCAGTCGCCAAGCCACGGTTAGGCAAACAACATAACATCGAGCCAGGGCCATCAGGCGAGGAATGGATTGACGAACTGAGAAAGAAATTAAGATAGGGCAGGGGGTTCGACGTAACCTGTGAGCCCAAAACGTCGCACAAAGTTTGACTGACGACGTAGTTTTAAAGCTAACGAAAGTCTATGGCCCCGGCCAGGTTGAGGCGTGAATTCCCCTGCCAAATCTGCCGTGCTTGTCATCTGCATAGCCCATCATGCAGTGGCAAGAGTGAAAACCATACGAATTTCCTACAAAAGAATCCACAAATTCGTGGTATAATGAGAAAAGGTTGTGGCACAATACAAAGGCAACCTGTAACTACGGGCGACAAGTTTACTCCTACTTCGATTTCGACTTCTTCTACTACGTCTTCTTCTCTACCTCTCGTTCCCTTAAAAGATATTCAAACATCTCACGACGATAAATAATCGGGTTTCCTTTCCTGAGAGGTGCCGAAGGTTTGTCGGTACAGGGCAGTTTGGTATCAGCCCAATTATCGGACCCGAGCTGGGGGAACCCAGAGAGTGAGATCTCGCCTTCTTATGACCGCACCACGCTTTTGCCTCGGGGGATCCGCTGGAAAAGTCGTCTGACGAAAACGACAAAACAAGCTTCGATAGACGCGATAAAACCTCGACCCAAATTCAACGCTGGCGCAAGGCCACGCTCACCTTGAGGGTCGCTCCATCGAGAGCCCTTTGGGCTTGCTCGAGAAAGGAGATGTCATGAAGAACAACCAGGGCGGAAAGCGAAAAAAGGCACTCTTGGCAGCCTTCTTGCTCCTGTGCTTCGCTGTGGCGAGTGTAAGCGCAGCTCCGGCGAATTGGATTCGTGCCGAGGATGGGCTTCCCACATCAACTTCCGATCCGACAATGTTCCAATTCGGGCCCGACGTGTACTTGAAGGTCAACGGTGACCTTTTCGTCCAGCTATACAATCAGCCCTGTTTCGGTTGGGACGAAGTAGAGATTCCCTCAGGAGTCACCAGCTTCTCCCCTGTCGGCGATTATCTCTTTGCCGCAGGTTCCGATCTCTGGTGGATCGAAAAGGGCAATGCGATTATTCACGACAACTGGCATAAAGTCACATCCAATGGTCTTCCCAGTGGTGCTTCCATCTACGTGTGGGCAAGTTTCGATGGCCAGATTTACGGGGTCGTACATTACCTCAAAGCCGGTGCAACCCAACCGACGTTCGATATTTACCGATCACCGGACATTGGCAAAACGACCATCACGTGGACCAGAGTTGTTGCCGAAGGATTCGGCGATCCGCAGAATCACGCCCTCGGATATCTGGGTGTTTTCAAAAACAAGCTCGTTGCGATTACGAGTGAAACACGCAATGGTCTATTCGGAGACCTCGTGCAGTACCTCGATGGCATAGAGGTTTGGGAGAGCCCGACGGGCGATCCCAATAGCTGGACACAAGTCAACGAGGATGGTTTTGGCACCATGGTGGCTGGGAGCGTCGACAGGCCTGAACCCTTTGCAACAAACGTTGATATGGGGGCTGCCGCAGAGTTCAATGGATACCTCTATGTTGGAACAAAATCCCATCTGGGAGCGGAAATATGGCGTTACGATGGCACGGGAAAGGCAGGCTGGACAAACGTAACGCCGCCAACGTTAGGTGTCGTTCTCAGTGGCGGGCCGGGTCGCGTTGAGAGTATGGTTGTGTTCCAAAACCTGCTCTACGTGGCTGAAGGTTACCCCACAGCCAATCTTGATCGTTACGATGGTACCACATGGACGATTGTCGAAAACGGTCCGAATCCCTTTGATGCATTGAATTCTTCGCTCTCCGGACTGGTCGTGTCCTCCCGATCGACAACCGGTGAAAAGCTTTTCGTCCAAACGGACGTGTTTGGTGGAGGATATCAAGTGTGGAGCTACCCCTTTTCAGATACCCCGGTGACCTGTAGCGCTCTCAAACAGGCGACGATCTCCCTCAGTCCCAAAATAGCGACGAACGAACTGGGCACTCCAGGCCAAACGCACACAGTGACTGCTAAGGTCGATGCGGGGAGTGGGGCTGATTTCTCCGACGTGTTCGTAACCGGTAGCATTGAAGTCGTACAGGCCAATAGGGTCTCTAAGGCTATCGGTTTTGTAGATCCAAATGGTTTGCTTACGCTTACCTATACGGCCCTCCAGGGTCCGACGGGACTGCATACCGACACTATCAAGGCTTGTTTCTATCCCCCCGGAGAAGCCATCTGCGATAACGCGACCAAGACCTGGGTTGACACCACCCCTCCCGCGATTACGATAAACACGCCACAGGACGGGGCCAAGTATGTGCTGAACGCCGTTGTCCATGCCGACTATTCCGTGCAGGACGCTGTAGGGGTGGCATCGACAAACGCTCCCGTTCCAGATGGCAGTCCTATCGCAACCGGGCAGATGGGAACGCACGTATTCACGGTAGTCGCGACGGATTATGGCCAAAACACGACTACCAAATCGGTCACGTACGAGGTTCTGCACCTGCCAATCGCCGAAGCCGGACCAGATCAGACAACGCTAGTTGGGCTGCCAGTTAGCTTCGACGGAAGCGGTTCCTCCGATCCCGACGGCACCATCGAGGCTTACGTTTGGAACTTTGGTGATGGGACGACCGGTACCGGAGTAAACACCTCTCATACGTACTCGTCTTCAGGGCTAAAGACCGTCACATTGACCGTAACCGACGATGATGGGCTGACCGATTCGGATACCGTTGAGGTCGCAGTCAAGACCCCCGTTGCCGGGACGCAGGATATGATGTCCGAAGTGGTCAACGCCGCGCTTCCCCCGGACATCGAAAGCGGGCTGACCGACAAATTGGCCGCCGCCATCAATGCTCTGAACAAGGGGCAAGAGAAAGCAGCCATCAATATCCTAAAGTCGTTCATAAACATGGTCAATGCTCAGCGAGGAAAGGCCCTCACGGATGCGCAGGCTGATGCCTGGATCGCGGCAGCACAGAAAATAGCGGACAGTATTAATGCGTCCTAATACTACAACCTCAGTCGCGCTACTCGATACTAATAACGCATTGTGCTAGATCAGGGCAAGCTCTTTGAGATTGAGGTTGTGATAGGGCATCAAGATTTGCTCAGTCAGGGTCACATCGTGATGGCTGGCAGCAAATCTGGATGCCCACTAACCTTTTCATTCCTTGACAGAGCCTGGCTAGTGAATTATGAGGGACTAATCCGGCAGAATTAAGTTTCAGCTCCAAGGGAGGTGGAGATAGCTTCCCAAAAAAGTACACAGTACTTATCAGGGCACTCTCATCACGTATATGGCGCGTCTGAGTTGTCCTGCTTTTGTTTCTCTGGCCGTTTTTTCAGCCCCTATGGTAGGGGCCATTTTCACGTCGTCAAGAAACCCCAGCACCCGGCCCGCAGAAGAAGGCGTCATGAGGGCGTACCAAATATGTTCTAAGCTAAAAAGGCTATGGTGGTCTTATGGATACCTTTCTTCTGGCGACTAAACTACGGATTCCACCACAACCTCATCACGGGGTGCACCGCACCCGGCTCATTGATGCCCTTGAGGGTGGCATCCTTCACTACAAGCTCGTCCTGATCTCGACTCCCGCCGGTTATGGCAAGACGACGCTGCTGTCCCAATGGGCCCATGCGAGCCGCTTCCCGGTTGCCTGGCTGTCGATCGGCGAGGAGGATAACGACCTTGACCGCTTCCTCCGCTACCTGCTGGTGGGCTGGGAGGGGGTTCAGCCAGGCGTCAGCGAAAGCCCATTGGGCCTGCTCCTCGGCGCCATGTCGCCCGACAGCGAAGCTGTCTTATCGGCTTTCATCAACGTCGCCAACGACACACCTAGCCCGATTGTATTTGTCCTCGACGATTATCATCTGATTGAAGACCCATCTATCCACACCGCCCTGACTTTCCTGATCGACCATCTGCCGCCGGCCCTCCACTTCGTGCTGGCGGGCCGCGGAGAGCCACCGCTGCCTCTGGCCCACTACCGGGCACGCCAGGAGCTCATGGAGCTTCGTGCTGAGGATTTAAGCTTCTTGCTGGAAGAGACGAAGGATTTTTTGAATGAGAGGATGGGACTTAATCTCTCCCATGATGAACTCGCCAGGCTGCAAACCCAACTGGAAGGGTGGATCGCGGGTCTACAGTTGGTGGCACTGACCCTCCAGCGGCGCCTCACGGGGGCGGATAAGCTGGTTGTTGGTGGCCGACATCGCTTCATCGCTGATTACCTGAGTGAGGATGTGTTGGCCCTTCTACCGGATAAACTGCGGCGCTTCCTGCTCCGGACCAGCATCCTAGATCGCCTGTGTGGTCCCTTATGCGATGCCGTCACCGGGCAGGAAGACGGACAGGCGATGCTGGAAATCCTGGAACGAGAAAATCTATTCCTCGTGCCGCTGGACGACAGCCGGGTGTGGTTCCGTTATCACCGGCTCTTTGCCGACTTCCTGCGTGAAGAGCTTAACCGGCGTCACCCCACTGAAGTCGCTGACCTCCATCGCCGGGCTGGTCGATGGTATCTAAATCATAACTTGCCGGAACCGTCCTTCCGCCATGCGGTTGACGGGGATGATGTTGAACTCGTACTTCGAGTTTTCGAACGCTATCTTCAGGCAAAACTGATGGGTGGTGAGTTCAGGGTCCTGAAACGATGGCTCGACTCGCTCCCGGAAGTGTGGCATTCCGATTACCCGATGATCGCTCTCGTCCGGACAGGCTTCCTGCTCTTTACCGGCCAGCTCGATGCCTGTATCCGCTGCGTCGAGGAAGTTGACCAGCGGCTGGCGTCTGCGGAGAGAGACGATACACGTCCGCAACTGGCACGGGTAAGCGCCGTCCGCTGCTCCATTGCCTGCTTTCAAAACGATCTGGCGCGGGCAGAGACTTTTGCTGACCAGGCATTCCAGGATTTGCCAGACGAGGATCACTTCTTTAGAGCCATAATCTATGGCTCCCTTGGCGATACCTACCGCCGGAATGGGCGCTGGGGGGAAGCGAAAGAATGTTACCTTAGACTGCTTGACTTCATTCACGCGCCTGCCTTCCGTTTGCAATCAGCGCATGTGTTTGGCGCCCTGGCCGATCTCGACTTGAGGCAGGGTCATCTCAAGGACGCTGCCGGCTATTGGAGAAAGGCCCTGGACGTCATCCAGGAGCCAGAGATGTGGGGCAACTTCCCGCTTCCTTTAATTGGCTGGGTGTTCATTCGGATGGGCGAGATCCTGTACGAGTGGAACGAGCTGAAGGAGGCCGGTGACCACCTCTCCCGGGGTCTGGAACGATCCGAACTGGGCGGCGACGTGCGGGCGATGATCGCCGGCTATGTGCTTGCAGGTCGCCTGGCGCTAACAGAAGGCGATGTCGAGGCGGCCGCCGAGTACCTGGAGCGGGCATGGCCGCTGGTGGAGCGTGCTCAGTTTCCGGACTGGACCAGCCGCTTTGAGCGCTGCAAGCTCGAACTCTGGCTGGCGCAGGACAGGCTCAGGGCCGCCGTTAACTGGGCCGATGAGATGTTGCGTGACGCTGGCATTGAGGGACGGCCGGACAGCGAGGTCGCTCAACTGGCCATGGCGCGCGTGTTGATAGTCAAAGGGGATGGGCCATCCGTCGAGCAAGCCCTGGCGCTGCTTGAGCGATTGCTCCAGGCGGCGGAAGCAGAAGGCCGGACGGGCCTCCATATCGAGGCGCTGGTACTTCATGCCCTCGGCTACTGGCGGCGCGGTGACCGTGCCGGCGCCATGACTTCCCTGGAGCGTGCGCTACGTCTGGCCGAGCCCGAAGGCTACGTGCGCCTTTTCGCCGACCTGGGGCTGCCCATGGCCCGTTTGTTGCAGGAAGCCCATTCCCGCGATGTAATGCCGGATTACGTCGAAAAACTGCTGGCGGCCTTTGGCGGCGATATCTCATCACCTGCCCCAGCGGAACAGGCGCTGCCGGAACCGCTGACCCCTCGGGAACAGGAAATCCTGGAATCGATCGCGGCCGGGCTGACGAACCGCGAGATTGGTAAGGCATTGGTCATTTCCCCGCAAACGGTCAAGAAACATACCGGCAACATCTACGGCAAATTGGGCGTCCACAGCCGCACCGAGGCTGTAGCCAGAGCCAGAGAGTTGGACTTGCTCGACTAGCGGCTATCCCCGGCCTATTCCCCCCAACCTCAAAAAACCCCCTTGCCGGACTTCTCAACTCCTTTCGCACCCCAAGTCATTCGCCAACGAAATATACCCCATCGGAATACCCCATTCGGGGCAAGACGATATCCCTTCATTGCTCTATACTGCAAGCAGTTTGAAACCAACACAAATTTACGGAGGAGATAACAAGAATGTCCAAGCAATACTTTGGCGAAGCATACGGCTTAAAACCACCGGAAAATTACGAGCGTTTCTTTGTCCCCGCCATTGGCAAGCCCCTGGCAAATGATCTCGTTCGTCTGGCAGCACTTCGTCCGGGCGAACGGATCTTGGATGTTGCCTGTGGTACCGGTATCGTGGCGCGGCTCGCGTCACAACAGGTTGGTTCCAACGGGACCGTCGCCGGACTTGACGTGAACCCCGGCATGTTGGGGGTTGCCCGGTCAGTCACTCCGGCGGATATGTCAATCGAGTGGCACGAGTCTGGCGCCGAAGATATGCCGCTGCCGGATGAGGCGTTCGACGTCGTCCTGTGTCAAATTAGTCTACAATTCATGGCGGACAAACTCGCGGCGCTACAGGAGATGCGACGTGTGCTGGTGCCCGGCGGTCGTCTCATCCTAAATGTACCCGGACCGACGGCGAAAACCTTCGCTGTCCTTGCCGAGGCAATGGAGCGACATATCAGTTCCCAGGCCGCGGGATTCGTAACCCACGTATTCTCGTTGCACGACACTACGGAGATTCAACTACTCTTGAGCAAAGCTGGCTTCCATGACATAGCTGTCCAGGCCGACAATAAGGTACTGAACCTTCCGCCACCAAAGGAGTTCCTCTGGCAGTACGTGCATAGCACCCCCCTTGCCGGGGTGGTGGCGGAAGTGGATGAAGACGCTCTTGCTGCACTGGAACGCGAAGTCGTCGAAAAGTGGCAGGATTTCGAAAAAGATGGCGCCCTGATGTATCAGCAACGCATCGTAGTAGCAAGTGCTCGAAAGTAAGAGCTATCCGCAAAAGTTCGTCGCCTAAAATCTTGAGTATTTAGTAAGAGAAAGGGTTACTACTCAGGCCAGATAACCCTTGCGAAGGTTTGGTAAGAATTTTCAGAGCGAAAATGCCCTGGCCTACCGAAAATTGCCCTGTTAGCAATGTTATTTGCAACCTTCGCAAGGGTAACTGAGTAGTTACGAGAAAGGAAGGAATGCCATAGAGCAATTGATGGCTACAGGGGAAATGAATGATGTCAGAACAAACAGGTAAACGAGGCAAAAAAGTTATTGTGATAGGAGCAAGCATGGCGGGGCTTCTGGCGGCCAGGGCGCTGGCTGACCATTTCGAGCAGGTCACACTACTGGAGCGGGATACATTTCCTGCGCCGGGCGCAAACCGCAAAGGTGTACCGCAGGGGCAACATACCCACGTTTTGCTGGAGCTTGGGCGGCAAATCATGGAAAAGTATCTCCCCGGTCTGACGGATGAATTGATCCACCTGGGAGCCGTCACCATCGCTGATGCCAGTTTGAATGTACGCTGGTTCCATAGTGGCGACTATCACCAGCCTGGCGCTAGCGGCATATCTGGCGTCGGAGTCTCCCGGCCTACTCTGGAGGCATTGGTTCGCGCTCGCGTGCTGGCACTGCCAAACGTGCAGGCTGTTGATGGCTGCAACGTTTTAGGGCTGGTGACGACAGCCGACAATAACCGCGTCACCGGCGTGAGCCTACGCCCGATTGACCGCCAGGCCGGCAGCGTCGAGGAAACGATGATGGCTGATCTGGTGGTGGACGCCAGCGGGCGTGGTTCGCGCAGCCCGGCCTGGTTGGAAAAATTGGGGTACAAACGGCCGGTGGTAGAAGAAGTGCAGATTGGGATGGGATATACCACCTGCTATTATCGCCGCCGACCGGAACATGTACCGGGCCTTAATGGGATCGTCCTCCTGGTCACGCCGCCGAATAAGCGCCTGGCGGTCCTGCTGGCCCAGGACGGGGATCGCTGGGTGGTCACGCTGGGTGGTTATCTCGGCGATCATGCGCCCACGGACTATCAGGGTTTTCTCGAATTTGCCAGAAGTATGCCGGCGCCCGATATCTACAACCTTATCAAGGCAGCCGAGCCGCTGGGTGAACCGGTTGCCTACAAGTTCTCGGCCAATTTGTGCCGGCGCTACGAAAAGCTGGCCCGTTTCCCGGAGGGATACCTGGTGTTTGGGGACGCGCTGTGCAGCTTTAATCCCATTTACGGCCAGGGGATGACGGTGGCCGCCATGGAAGCTAAGGCCCTCGGAGAATGTCTGGCCGACGGCCGTGACCAGCTTGCCAAACGATTCTTTGCCAAAGCCAGCAAAATCATCGATGCCTCCTGGAGTGCGGCCGTCGGGAACGATCTGGGCTTTTCCGAAGTGGAAGGACCGCGTACGCCAATGATTCGTTTCCTCAACTGGTACATCCGCAAAGTGCACAGGGCTGCCCACAACGATGCCCGGGTGTCCATCGCCTTTCTCAAGGTGATCAATATGACCGCCCCGCCGTCCAGCCTCATGCACCCGCGTATCGTCTGGCGAGTGATGAAAGGGAACGTGCAGCCAGGTTGGCCGAAAGCCGGCGCTAGTGAGGAAGGGGGCTTACCCCAGCCGGAGTCTGTTACAGCGAATCGATAATGAAAGACATCGATACTTTACAAAAATCCATTTTTATGTTAATCTCCCCCCATGCGATACAAAATCCTGCCTGCCTTGATCAGCCTAGCCGTGGTCAGTCTACTGCTGACTGGTACGCTGGCGGGCATGGCCCAATCCCCCCCGCCTGATCCGCGCTTTGGCATCGTCGAGGCCTACGTGAATCCGGCGGCAGCCAGCGAAGCCGGGGCCGGCTACACGCGCATCATCTTTCGCTGGGACCTCATCCAGCCGGGCGGCCCTGGCGACTGGAAGCCGGCCAACGTGCCCGACCCTTTCATTGAAGCGGAATTGGCCGCCGGGCGCGAAGTGGTGGCCGCGCTGGTCAGCACGCCGGCCTGGGCCAC
>CAYTNQ010000012.1:0-56569 GCA_964439175.1 uncultured Anaerolineales bacterium
TGCCGAACAGGACGGTCAACGCCAACAGCCCCGGCACCAACTCGCGCACGTCGCCTGGGTTGCGCAGGGCAAAAGCCAAGACGAAGGCGAAGGGGAACAAGATGCCCCAACTGATGTTAGGCGGCTTAAAGTAGTAGGCGCGCAGGTCTTTGAGGGCGATGTAGAACGTTCCACGCAGATCATCCGCCAGCATTGCTCTGCCCCTTTCCTCCTTTTTCGGCCAGCATCACCTCGGCGCTCAGGCCGGTGAGCTGCACGAACACATCCTCTAGCGTGGGGCGCAGCGTGTTGACGGCCAGTACGCGCTGGCCATTGGCGCTGGCCCGGTCCAATGCCGTCCGAACTGATGCTTCAATGTCATCGCCCTCGAAACGCAGGGTTTCGACGCCGTCGCCCCCGTCCCCTAGCGTCACCTCGACGGCTGTGCGGCCCTGCATCCTCCCCTTGAGCCCATTCACAGTGTCCAGGGCCATGATGCGCCCTTTGACGATGACCGCCACGCGGTCGCACAGCCGCTCGGCCTCCTCCAGGTAGTGGGTAGTCAGGAAGACGGTCACCCCCTCCTGGCGCAGCCCGGCGATCAAGCGCCGCAGGTTGCGGGCGCTCATCACGTCCAGGCCGGTGGTCGGCTCGTCCAGGAAGAGCAACGGGGGGCGATGGGCCAGGGCGGCGGCAATAGTCAGCGCCCGCTTCATGCCGCGCGAGAGCCTGGCAAAGGGCGCATCTCGCTTCTCGCCCAGGCGGAAGCGTCCCAGCAGCTTCTCTGCTCGAGCTTTGCGTTCGGCACGCGGTACGCCGTAAAGCTGCATGGCGAAGACTAGGTTGTCGAAGGCCGATAGCTCGTCGTACAGGTTCGATTGTTCTGGCACGGCGCCGACGCGCTTCTTGATGTACGTCACCTCCCTCGCCAGGTCAAAATCCATCACGCGCACCTGGCCAGAGGTGGGGCGAGTCAGGCCGGTCAACATGCGGATGGTGGTCGTCTTGCCGGCGCCGTTGGGCCCCAGGAAGCCGAAGACTTCCCCTTCCCGCACGGCGAAATCTATGCCGTCCACTGCACGCAACGGAGGTTTGTCCTTGCCCACCTGGTAGATCTTGGTCAACTGCGAAACTTCAATGGCATTGTTCATGCGTGTCCCTATGTTTTTGAAAAATGTTTTCCAGGAAATCATCCTCCGTCCTGCGCCATGTGGCTCACACGAAGTATTCCACGCCGAAGAACAGGCACTGCTTCCCGGCGGGCGCGCCCATCATCGGCGACGAACCCAACTGGGTGGCGTGACAGCGTATGGCGGCCAGTTCTCTCAGGTTGAACTCGAAATCTTTATGCGGCTGCATAAACATCCAGCTTTTGCGACAGACTCGTTGCCGCCATCGGGCAGCTTCTGCCAGCTTGATTTAGTAGGGAGAACGCCGGCCCTATCTATCCTTCAGATCTCTCAGAATTCATGAGATACGCTTCAGGCAGCTCCGCAGGGAGGGGTTCCAACAAGCGGTTCACAGCCGCGCGCCACCTTTCGAGGGTCTCCTCGTTCAGCCGGTAGTGAACGTGGTAACCACGCTTTTCGTCGATCACCAGCCCGGTATCCCGCATGATGCGCAGGTGTTGTGAAACAGCCCCTTGCGTCACGTCCAAGCGGGCGGCCAAGGCATTAACGCATAGAGCCTGCTTCCTTAGAAGTTGGACGATCCGCACACGGGTGCCGACTGAGAGCACCTTCAGGATGCGAGCCAATTCATCTGGATCGTGGTATGAGTCTTTCATATTAGTATCCGCTAATATACTAATATGCGGAAGTAAACTTGTCAAATCCTAAACCGGCAGAGTAGCGTATCTTTTCTGGCTGAGAGAGCCCGAAACAGCCTTATCTTGAATTGTCTGCCATTTACGGGTGAATATTGAGCCGGGAATCGACACCGATTCTGGAAATCTGGCCTGGCCGGGATCATCGCGCCCTTGGCTGGGCTGTCGCTCCCCGCACTGTCGGCTGCATCGTGTAGTTTGCCCCTCATGTTCCTGACCTTCCTGAAAATCGGGGCGATGCTGTACCGACCCTTTCACCGTTGTGCTGGCGATCGTGGCCTTGGGGTTATTGATCTGCTTCAAGGTCAACTCGGCCTGGCTGGTGGTTGGGGGCGGGCTCGTTGGGTTAGTGAGTCAAGCAGCTTTTCATCCTCTTACCGCTGCTCCCGTAGAACTTGTTTTTCCTCCATAGGTAGTTGTGCTCTCCTACAAGGCTTGAATCAACCAGCCCTTGATCTCATCCAGCGATGGGATGCGCCCGGCACTGACCAGCTTCTCGTTGATGACCAGGCCCGGCGTATACATGATCGGGTACTTCGTAATTTCCTGCCGGTCTGTCACTTTCAGGATAGTCGCTTCAAACTCTTCCGGCCGTTCCTTGGTGACGGCCTCCAGGGCTTCGACAGTCTTCTCAGCTAACACCTGGCAATTGTGACAGCCGGGTCCCAACACTTTGATGGTAAGCATAAGTAAATAACCTCCAGAGTTTATCAAGTGATTACGGCGCCCTTTTTCTCACAGTCCGGGCACAGGTGGGTAGACCGGTTGGTCCAGTACTGCAGCCCGCAACCCGGACAGGTCACCCGGCGCAGATTCCCCATGCGCGGTTTGGGCCGGGGGCGCAACTCCGGCGGCAGGTCCGCAAAAGGGTCACTGGCGCAGGAGCAACCAGACAGGGGAACATCGTCAGACGTTTCATCGTGTGCGGTCATAGGTTTCTCCATTTCAAGGCAAGACTTCGATTGTTGGATCGACCACGATCCTGGATTTCACCGAGTTGGCCACCAGGCTGTACTTCTGCGCCGACTCCAGTGCCCGCTCCACCCGCTTGCGGACTCGCTCCGGGGCTTCACCCTTCGCCCTGACTACAATCCGGGGCCGAAGGACCAGATCGGTGAAGATTTCCGTCCGATCCAATTCGACGAGTTTGGTGCCCTCGGCGCCGCACTCGTAGGATTGCAGATCCAGCTTAAAGCGTTCGGCGGCCCAGATGAACATCATCATAATACACGTGTTGGCCGCAGCGACGAAGGCGTCTTCCGGGGTCAACACCCCGGCGTGGCCCTGGGCATCAGGCGGGGCGGAGAACATCATCTGCGGACCGTTGCCCATGGTCAGGTGACCCCAGTGCTCGCCCTTCCAGACGACGCTGGTGTGATAGGTGGCGGTACGCGACATTTAAGACTCCTTCTTTCGGCAGTAACTTTCGAACTCTCTCAGCAAGGCCACCCGGTAGACAGCGGTCTCTGCATCCGGGATGGGGTTGTAGAGCCGGGTAGTTTGCAAGAGTTCATCCGCCACACCTTTAGCGGCTGGCCGCTTGCCCTGTTCGTAGAACTGCTCGAAGATAGCCGGTACCGCAATCAGCGTCTCCCGCCGGCTGTTAATGGACAGAGTCAGGACCGGAATGCCTGAACCACAGGAGCAGGTGGCCTCTACCGCTTCTTCGACCTGCTCTTTCACCGGGTGGCTCTCTCCTTGCCCCGTGTGTTCAACTGCTACGCCCTCGCGACGCCTTCCCCTCGCCTCCAGCAGCTCATCCACGCGAGAGACAATCACTTCGGCCACGGCTTTGACAGTCTGTTTCCCTGTTTCATTCAGGCGGCGCGCCGTACCCAGGCCGATACCATTCGGCACCAGGTCAGTAACCACGATGCCGGCGACCGGCTTCCCACTGTACATCTCTGTTGCCCGGGCTGCACAGCGTTTCTCACAACCATCCACAGCCAGGGTAGGATAGAAGCGGGCGAAGGCGCGATCCCCCTCTCCTCCCGCCAGGAAGAGAGGCAGGCAGATGGTTACCGTGTCGTCCGGCCGCATCTGCTCCAGGACCCTGAGCGCCGCCAGGCGAGTGATGCTCCCTTCGGCCATCTCTTCACCGCTGCAGGCGACGATCCCCATTTTCTTCTTGGGCAGGTCAGGCATCAGGACACCTCCTCCCCTTTTACGATTCTGTCCGCCGCTGCGGCCAACTCCTCGGCCAGTTTGCGTGCCAATGCCTGCCCATCGGGATTCAGCCGTGAGACACCCTTGGGGCGCAGGGTTCGGTTACGGCGGAAGGTGTCGAGCACGTTGGCTTCATAGGCTACCTGTCCACCACTCTCGGCCACCATCTTGCTGGCGCAGGCCAGCTTGCAGCCGTCTACAGCGATGACCGGGGTCGCCCGAACGCGAGCCCGCAATTCCTCGTCGCCCATTACCAGCAATGACAGGGCGACGACCTCAGCGCTGCTTGGTCGCAAGTCTTCGACCAGGCTGTAAGCTGCCTCGCGCCCCACCGTGCCGTAGGTCTTGCCGATGCCGCTGCATGGCACGATCAGCACCCATCCCTTCTCGCTCATAGCTTCTTTGATTCCTCCGCTGCTTCAGTCTTCATCATCTCGAAATAAGTCCCGGGGGCGAGCAGGTTAGCGCGGTCGGTCCCCCACTCGCTGGCTTCCACCAGGGCCAGCCAGCCCTCCCCATAGGGATCCTGGTTGACCAACTCGGGCGCATCTTCCAGCGAAGGGTTTATCTCTTGTATGACGCCGCTGATGGGCGAGGGGAGCACCAGGTTGACTTTGATGGTCTCGATGCTGGCCAGATCATCGCCAGGGGCCAGTTGGGTGCCCTCTGGCTCCACGTCGGCGAAGGCCACGTCCCCCGACGTTTGCTGCAGATAATCGCTCAGGCCAATCCGTGCCAACTTGCTCTCCAATTTGATCCACAGGTGGCTGTCGGTATATAGCCGATCGGTGGCGACTCGAAAGGTAAATTTGTCAACAGTCGTTTCTAGAAATTCAGGCATCGAAATCCGCTCCTATCAAAGATACAGTGTTCACATCACTTTGCTTGTCTCTCAAGCATTATCACTGCTGGATCAATCGCCATCTGTTGTCCCTCTGGCCCACACAGCGCTGGCCGCTCTTGGATACGCGCCGGGTCAAGAAATTCATTGAACCAGGCGCGCCAGCGGGTCACCGTCTTCTTGTTCACAGCATAGTAAATCCAGCGGCCGTCTACCGCGTCGCGGCGGCTACGCACTAGGCCGGCCTCGCGCAACACGCGCAGGTGATGCGAAAGCAGATTGGGCGGCAGCCCCAACTTTTCGTTCAGTTCGCAGTTGCACGAGTCCTCCTGCATCAAGATGTCGAAGATACGCAGGCGGTTGGGGTCGGCCAGAGCCTTCAGCATAGCGGCGACTTCTTCTAATGACTGCTCGCCTAGGGATAACTTTTCGCTCATCGCTCTTCCTTAGTTAAATTTCTATTCTATCCACGCCTCAGCACGTTTGGGGGACCATCATCACGTTGGTTGGCCGGGCAGTGACGCCGGCACTTTAACATGCGCGCTTTCTATTCAACTCCTACGGCACTGGCTGCAGTCCGGCGGCCAAAGAAGGCCTTGTCCAACCACAGCAACACGCAGACCAAGCCGATCAACACCGGCACTTCGATCAGCGGGCCGATGACTGTTGCCAGCGCTTCCTGCGAGGCGATGGTGAAGGTACCCACAGCCACAGTGATGGCCAGCTCGAAGTTGTTGCTGGCAGCGGTGAAGGACCGGAATGTTTATTATACTATTTGGTGAAAAAATTCATTAGTCCACACCCTGGAGTATACGCCGTGGGACTTGCGTCGACCAGTGACAATATTCCTGAGGAAGGGTGACATTTGTCACATTATTTCAATGTTTGTTGAAATATATTGCCAAAAAATTTTCTGCCTGACATTTCCAACAGGCGAATAAGTTTTTCTATTCCCGTTTGTTGCTCAGGATTCGCGCTTGACGCGCAGTCGGAATCCTTCCACCGACTTCACACGCACTTGGTCGCCGGCTTTGATGGGGGGGTCTTCGGCTTCAGCTTTCCACCATTCTCCCTTGAGGAAGACGGTACCTGTCGGTGACAGGTCGGTGCGGGCAGTGGCCAGGGCCCCTACCAGTGCTTCGACACCTGTCGTGGCGACCCGGCGCTGGATGGCAACCGCCTTGGCAACGATGAAGGCAAAGAAAGCCCCCGTCGTCAGTGCCACACTAAATACCAGGTTGCGCGAAACAGCATAGACGGGCGAGTTGAAGAGAATAAGCGACCCCAGGACAAAAGACGCAATGCCCCCCACCGTTAACACGCCGTGGGTCGGCGCTTTGATGTCAACGATGAATAAGATGAAAGCGAGCGCGATGAACAGCAGCCCCGTATAGTTGACGTCGAGCACTCCCAGCGCATAGAAGGCGAGCAACAAACAGATGACGCCCACGACCCCCGCCGCGTACCCCCCTGGACTGGCTAGCTCAAAGAGAATGCCGTTGATGCCCAGCGTCATCAAGATGAAGGCAATGTTTGGGTTGGTAATTGTGTGCAGGAAGCGTTCGATGGCCGTCATCGGCAGTTCTTCGATCACGGCATCTTTAGTGTGGAGTGTCACTTCTCGGTCGTGGAGCGTTACCTGGAACCCATCTAACTGTTGCAGCAGGTCTGGGACGTCGGTCGCGATGAAATCGATAACGCCTAAACTCAGTGCCTCTTCGGCCGTGGCTGCCTTGGCTTCGCTGACCGCCTGACGCGCCCACTCGACCGCCTTCTCGCCGCGACGCTTGGTTAATCCCTCGATGTCGGCCTGCAAGATATTGACGATTTTGCTCTTGAGAGTCTCAGGGATCTCCTGACCCTGCCCACTGACCGGACTGGCTGCGCCGATGCTGGTGTTAGGTGACATCGCCGCCACGTGGCCTGCCAGCGTGATGAAGGTCCCGGCCGAGGCAGCAAACGCTCCAGGCGGCGCAACGTATACTACCACCGGTACGTCGGAGGCAACAATAGCCTGGATGATCTGCTTGGTCAGATCCACATCCCCGCCAGGGGTGTTGAGCTGAATCACCAACGCCTCAGCACCACGCTCCTCTGCCTCGCGGATACCCCGCTCGATGTAGCTGAGCATCACGGGCGTCACTGGCCCTGTCACTTCCATCACTAATACCTGTCTTCCCCCCTGCGCGTTAGCCACTGACGACAGAAGGGAGATGAGAATTAACACCAGATAAACTATCCATCGAACTCCCTGCGTATATTTCATCGCCGTTCACCTAATCATCCATACTATAGCAACCGTTCTTACCTCTATTATACCTTGTTTTGTCAAATGTTGGTAGGGGGAGGGTGCGTAAAGTGACCAGGTGGGTCATTTGAGATCTCCACAAAGGTAAAGAAATATCGGCCACCTTCGCGGTGGCCGATAGAAGTGTTATTCCCCTACAAGAGAAATAACAGACTGGCGGGGAGGGTGGGATTCGAACCCACGGTGGAGCTTTTAACCCCACAACCACTTAGCAGGCGGCCCCAATCGTCCACTCTGGCACCTCCCCATGTAGTGGTTACTATACTATCTATATGTTATCCTGGCGGAGGGAGAGGGATTCGAACCCCCGGAGACCTTGCGGCCTCAGCGGTTTTCAAGACCGCCGCAATCGTCCACTCTGCCATCCCTCCTCTTCGCTACCCTGTGCGTAGGTTGGCACAGGATATTGGACGGCGAACGGGGATATCCCCTCTGCCACCGAGTACAATACTAGTATAGCAAAAGGGGGCAGGATTGTCAATTGGCGTTTAAGGCGTATTGGAAATGGGCACCACATCCTGGACTTGCTCAACCGGCGCTTTGCACCTCGCCGGGCCGGTGGTACAATGTATCTTATTGAGAGGAGATAATGAGCAAAAAAGTCCTGGTCGTTGACGACGAACCTCGAATTGTGCGTGTCCTCAAGGGCTACCTGGAATCATCAGGCTTCCAGGTGGTCGCTGCCTACGATGGATCAGAGGCCCTTGCCGCTTTTCGCCACGAAAAGCCGGACCTCATCATCCTCGACCTGATGTTGCCCGAAGTGGACGGCCTGGACGTGGCCCGGACTATTCGCCGCGAGAGCGACGTACCGCTCATCATGCTTACCGCTCGCGTGGAAGAGGCCGACCGGCTCATCGGCCTCGAGCTGGGTGCCGACGACTACGTGACCAAACCCTTCAGTCCACGGGAGGTGGTGGCCCGGGTGCGGGCTGTGCTGCGTCGCGCTGGCGGGTCGGAGCCGGCCAGCCGTGTTCTCACAGTCGGCGACATCACTCTGGATCTGGACAAACGCCAGGCCAGCGTAGCCGACCGGTCTGTGGAGTTGACGCCTACCGAGTTTGACTTGCTGGCGACATTGATGGAGAGTCCAGGTCGTGTCTTCAGTCGTATGCAACTGCTGGACAAAGTGCAGGGTTATGCCTACGAAGGCTACGACCGCACCATAGACGCCCACGTGAAGAACCTGCGCCAAAAACTCGAGCAAGACCCGAAGCGCCCCCAATACATCCTCACTGTGTATGGGGTGGGATACAAATTCGCGGAGCCGGAGGATGCGTAGTCTCGGCTTCAAACTCATCGGCGCGTTTACCCTGGTCATTTTGATTGGGGCGGTCATTACCTACGTCGTGGCCGGCCGGACGGTCACCAGCCAGTTCAGACTGTACGTCAGCCAGCGCGGGCAGTTGCGTGCCGAGAGTTGGGCCACTCTCTTTGCCGGCTACTACGCCCAAACCGGTAGTTGGGCTGGCGTCGAGAGGTTATTAGCCGATCTACCCATTACAATTGCATCTCCGGGTATGATGGGCCAGGGACGAGGCGGCCCCAGGTATGGTCAGGGCCAGTCGGGCGGCGTTGCCGGTACGCCTGGGGGCCACGGCATGGGGGCAACTGCCGAAGACCACCTCATTCTGGCCGATGCTGACGGTCGTGTCTTGCTCGATTCCGAGGGGATGATCGTGGGGCAGACACTTCCCCAAAATGAACTGGCCCGGGGAGCACCAGTGACCGTTGAGGGAAAGCGCGTCGGTACTTTGTTGGTGGTGACCCCTGACTCGGGGCCTTCGGCAGCACTGGTCAGTGATTTTTTGACCGCGCTCAACCGGGGTGTCTTGCTGGCGGCCGTCGTCGCCGGGCTGGTGGCATTGGTGCTGGGTGCAGTCCTGGTGCAGCAGATCATTGCCCCGTTACGGCGACTTCAGTCGGCAGCCCATGCCATTGCCAGCGGCGACCTGTCGCAGCGGGTAGCGACTACTTCGCGGGATGAGGTGGGCGAAGTGAGCCGTGCCTTCAACCACATGGCTGAAGCGCTAGAGGATAACGAACGCCTGCGCCGTCACATGATGGCCGACATTGCCCACGAATTGCGTACCCCGCTGACCGTCGTCCAGGGACAGGTGGAAGCCCTCCTTGATGGCGTCTTTCCCCTCACGCCGGAGCAACTGGTTCCCATCCACGACGAGACGCTCCTCCTCTCGCGGCTGGTGGCCGACTTGCGTGACCTGGCACTGGCCGAGGCAGGACAATTGACCATTGAGCATAGCCCAGTTAACCTGGGCGACCTGGCCCGCCGCGTGGTCGCTGCCGTAGAGCCGGTTGCCGCCGAAAAGGATATCGCCCTCGCGTTGGATATCTCCCCCAATCTCCCCACCATCTCTGCCGACGCCGACCGGCTGAATCAGGTGTTGCACAATCTGTTGAGCAACGCCCTGCGCCATACGCCCTCCGCTGGCTGTATTACGGTCTCCGTCAGCATGGCTTCACAGGAAGAATGGAAGGGTGGAAGATCGGAAGACTGGAAGACTGGAAGACTGGAAGGATGGGAAAGGGGGAAGACTGCCCCTACTCCCAATCTTCCAATTTCCCAATTTCCCAGTTTCCCAATTTCCCAATCTCCCAATCTTCCAACCTTCCAGCCTTCCACTCCCGTTCTCTTGGTCTCCGTGGCTGACACCGGCCCTGGCATCCCCGCCGAGGACTTGCCCCACATCTTCGACCGCTTCTACCGTGCCGACAAATCCCGCTCGCGGGCGGGCGGGGAGTCCGGCCTGGGGCTGACCATTGCCCGTTACATCATCCAGGCGCATGGAGGGCACATTTGGGCCGAGAGCCAGGAGGGTGAGGGGACGCGAATTGGGTTCACGCTGCCGATTAGTAGTCCAGGAGTCGCGGATTAGGTATGAGGCATAAAGAACGGAGTGTGCTGTCCTGACTCCTGGCACGTAATTCCTTGGTGCTTCAACCTGTTTGCCTCAGCCCCACGTCAGGGATATAATACCGCCCACAAGAACTCCATCTGGTTCCCCTTTGCCATCAGGCTAAGGGGCTTTGCATCCACTCTTATATACGCCGATACACTGTTGCCAATACCCATGAAAGTCCTTATGATCTCCAAGGCCTGTGTGGTGGGGGCCTATCAAAAGAAGTTGGAAGAAATCGCCCGGCACGATGGGATTGAGCTGGCAGTGGTTGTGCCCCCCGAATGGCGGGACGAGCGAGGTACCTTGCGACTGGAACGGGCTCACACCACCGGCTACGATTTGCACATTGAGCCCATTGCTTTCAACGGCCACTTTCATTTACACTACTATCCGGGTCTGAGTCGAATAGTGCGCCAGTTAGAACCTGAGGTTATCCATATTGATGAGGAGCCCTATAATCTGGCCACTTTTCAGGCGATGCGCACCGCGCGGCGGGTCGGTGCGCGGACAGTAGTCTTTACCTGGCAGAATCTTCAGCGCGGCTACCCGATCCCTTTCAAATGGATGGAATCTTATGTGCTGGCCCATACTGATGTGCTGCTGGCTGGCAATGCCGAGGGGGCGGAAGTGTGGCGGGCCAAAGGTTATACCGGGCCGGTGGAAGTGATCCCTCAGTTTGGGGTGGACCCCAATATTTACCGCCGCACCCCCCGTCCATCGCGCCCGAGCAAGCCAAGCGTGTTGCTGCGCCGTAGCACGCGTCGACCCTCACAAAGCGAGATGGTCATTGGGTACATTGGCCGCCTGGTGCCAGAGAAGGGGATTGATGTGCTTTTGGAAGCAGTCGCCCAACTCCAGGGGCCGTGGGAGTTGCGCATCCTGGGCAGCGGGCCAGAGCGTGACCGGCTGGAGAAGATGGCCCAGTGGCTGGGCATACTGCCACGTGTCTCATTTGACCTGCCTATTCCGTCGACGCAAATGCCTTATTATTATAGCGGACTCGACGTGCTGGTGCTCCCTTCGCGCACCCGTCCCAACTGGAAGGAGCAGTTTGGGCGGGTGCTCATCGAAGCTATGGCCTGTCAGGTAGCGGTCGTCGGCGCCCGTTGTGGAGCCATTCCTGAAGTTATCGGCGACGCTGGCCTGACTTTCACCGAGGGTGACCCAGCCGACTTACGCGCGCAGCTCCAGACATTACTGGAGAATGCGAATCAGCGCCTGGAACTGGTGGAAAAGGGCCGCCAGCGTGTCCTCGACCACTTCACCCAATCTCAGATTGCGCTCCGAACCGTGGAAATTTACAAAGTACTTGTCCAATAATATGATACCCGTGCGTTGGGTATAACTTTGCATCTTAGTAGGCAAATCAGGCGTAAACTGATTGCAAAAGTACTAAGTCATTTCTGGACAAGTGCAAAGCACTCGACCGTAATTCGTCGTAAAGGCGGTGCATTTCCGAAGATAGACGTCTCAGATAGAGCCCCTTACCTGACTGGAGATTCCTGAGCCGTAAAAATCTTCTTTGCGTGCTTCGCCCCTATTCAACGCTTGTGGTATAATATCGCCGTGGATGCGCAAGCTCCATCTTCGATTCATGTTGGCCTCAATGCTCACCTGCTCTCTCTCAGCCACAATTATCGGGGAGCAGGGATCAATTCATACATTTACTATTTGTTGCGGCATCTGGGGCAGATCGACTCGGATTATAACTACAGCGTCTTTTTGAGCGAGCGTCGCTTCGTTGACGAACAGCTTAGGCTGCGTTACACACGCTGGCCCACGCATAGGCCGCTGGTGCGCATTCTGTGGGAGCAACTGGTGCAACCAATGGCATTGCGCCAGGCAGGAATTGATCTATTGCATGCTATGGCCTTCGTTGGCCCTCTGGCGACGTCCTGCCCGTTCGTCGTCACCGTTTACGACTTGAGCTTTTTGCATTACCCAGGCGCTTTCCGATCCTGGAATCGCTGGTATTTGAGCCGTTTCACCGCACTCTCGGCCCGTCGAGCACGGCGGGTCATTGCTATCTCTGAGAACACCAAACGTGATGTGGTGAAGATGCTAGGTGTACCGTCTGAGTCGGTTGACGTCGTGTACTGCGGAGTAGATAAAATTTTCCATCCGCTGCCACCGGCCGAAGTGACGGGCTTTCGGCGCAAGCGTGCCCTGCCCGACCACTTCATTTTATTTCTGGGCACGCTTGAGCCGCGCAAAAACGTACAAATGCTGATTCGGGCCTATGCTCAGTGGCGAAAAGCTGAACCAACTATTCCCCACTTAGTAGTCGCCGGCGGCAAGGGCTGGTATTACGACCAGATTTTTGCCGAGGTCGAGAGATTGGGGTTGACGGGGGAGGTTATCTTTCCTGGCTACGTGGCGCAGGAGGAGCTCCCATTGTGGTACAACGCCGCCGATATATTCGTCTATCCATCCCGCTTTGAAGGCTTTGGCTTGCCGGTGTTGGAGGCGATGGCCTGCGGCACACCAGTTGTCACCACCAACGCCGCATCGCTGCCCGAAGTCGCTGGCGGCGCTGCTTTGTTAGTGTCACCCCACGACGAGATGCAACTGATCGCAGCCATGCGTCGCGCGCTCTGCGACAAGACACTTCGCGAAGAGATGAAGACCAAGGGGCGGACCCAGGCGGCCACTTTCACCTGGGAAAGCACCGCCCGACGCACTGCAGACGTCTATAAGCGGGCATTGACATCAGAGGGAGCAAGGATCAGGGCGTAAGGAGGGAATGGATACGGGCAGCGATATGCAAGTCCGAGATCTCTGCTCGTGTCTACTTCCCTGGTGGCAGGAGTTACAGCTTGTGACAGGACCGGAACCAATCCCGGCTTCCATTCAACGCAAAAACAGGCTGCTGGCCCAGGTCAAGCGCCGCTGGGTACTTGTCGGCGGTCTAATAGTGAGCGACATGATCCTCATCAACATCGCCTTCGCTATTGCTTATTGGATTCGCTACGATCTGCAATGGCTCCGGGCTGTTGACCCTGCCTTTCTCGTTCCCTTTTCTGTGTTTATCCCCTTTGCGCTCACCCTCACCGGATTGCTTATCCTGATCTATCGCCAGGAAGGCCTCTACCGCTTGCGCCGGGGCACTTCCTGGCTCGACGAGGTATATGCTATCATCAACGGTACCACCACTGGGATCGTGATTATGGTGGTGTTGGTCTTCGTCTCGCGTCCCACTTTTTATTCTCGCCTCATTTTCTTCTACGCCGGGGCACTCATCGTCGTGTTGCTGAGTCTCGTCCGACTGGTGAAGAACATTTGGGTGAGTTATGTGCGCCGGCGCGGTGTTGGCGTAGCGCGCGCTATCATTGTCGGCGCCGGCGAGGTAGGCCGTACCGTGATGCGCACCATGGTTGCCCACCCGGAATTAGGCTACGAAATTGTTGGCTTTGTGGACGACGACCCGAGCAAAGGCACTACTGACATCGGTCGTTTTAAGGGGTTGGGCAGCCTGGACAACTTGGCTCACCTGGTCCAAGACGAAGCCATAGATGAGGTGATCATCACTCTGCCCTGGCAATACCACCGCAAAATCATGGCCATCATGGCTCAATGTGAGCGGGAGAATGTCCGGGCGCGTATTGTGCCCGATCTCTTCCAGATGACCCTCAGTCGTATGTCTGTCTCCGAAATGGCCGGCATCCCTTTGATCGGCGTCAAAGAGGTACGCATCGGCGGTATCCCGTTTCTAATCAAGCGCGGGGTAGATGTTGCTTTTTCGCTCTTTGTCCTCGTATTCGCTGCGCCCTTGATGGCCCTCATCGCTCTGGCCATCAAGTTGGATTCTCCAGGGCCAGTATTCTTTCGCCAGCAACGGATGGGCAAGGGAGGACAACCTTTCACTCTGTATAAATTCCGCTCAATGACCATCGGCGCCGAGGAACAGAAAGAACTTCTGCGTGAGTTGAACCAGGCCGACGGCCCCATCTTCAAAATCAAAGAGGACCCGCGCGTCACCTGGGTGGGGCGCGGGCTGCGACGTTTCAGCCTGGACGAGTTGCCCCAGTTTTACAATGTGCTGCGCGGCGACATGAGCCTCATCGGACCGCGCCCTCCTCTGCCAGAAGAGGTAGCTCAATACCAGCCGTGGCACATGCGTCGGCTGGAAATCGCGCCCGGAATTACTGGCCTGTGGCAGATCAGCGGCCGCAGCGAACTCCCTTTCGATGAGATGGCGCTTCTGGATATTTACTATGTGGAGCAATGGAGCCCGGCTCTTGATTTGAAAATCCTGCTACGCACTATTCCCTCCGTCATCTTTGGCGATGGCGCCTATTAGGGCAATTTCAAACATCAAATGTCAAGATTTGATGTTGGATTCGGGATTCTGCTAATGTTTGAACTCTCGACACGCGATCAGCAAGCCTTACCATCTTTCTTGCAAGACCTGGTGCGCATCCCCAGTTTCTCCTGTCAGGAAAAGGACATCGCTGAGCGCCTGGCAGCCGAAATGCGTGCCGTCGGCTTCGACGAGGTGTGGACTGATCGCATTGGCAATGTGGTGGGGCGCATTGGGCCGGGGACTGGCCCCTGCTTGCTTTACGATGGCCACATGGACACCGTCGGCGTGGGCGACCCGGCTGCCTGGACCCACGACCCCTTTGGCGCCAAGATTGAGAACGGCGTCCTTTATGGGCGCGGCGCAGCCGACATGAAAGGGCCGCTCGCCAGCCTAGTTTACGGCGCCAAGGCTCTCAAGGACAGTGGCCTGAGACTGACCGGTGACTTGTACGTAATCGGTGTGGTACAAGAAGAGCCGTGCGAGGGATACGCCATGCGCGTGCTCGTCGAAGAGGGGGGCATTCGCCCTGACTGGGTGGTACTGGCCGAGCCGACCAACCTGCAGGTGAGTCGAGGACATCGCGGGCGGATGGAGCTGCAAGTCACTGTGCGCGGGCGTTCATCCCATGCCTCAATGCCTCAACTTGGTGAGAACGCTATCTACGGCGCAGCACGTATCATTTTTTCCTTGGAGCTGCTGGCCGACATGCTGGCCGATGACCCCTTCTTGGGCAAAGGAACGCTGGCTGTCACCCGCATTGAGAACACTGCCGCGAGCAAAAATGTCATCCCCGATAGCTGTACCTTTGTCATAGATCGCCGACTGACACTGGGCGAAACTGAAGCCAAAGCCCTGGCCGAAGTCGAGGGTGTCATCGCGCGCGAAAGTGTGCGCGCTAAGGTCCGCCTAGCCGAATTTGAATATACCAGCTACACTGGGTATGCGTGCCATGATGCGGAGTATTACCCGGCTTGGGTGGTGCCCGAAAATCACGCCCTGGTACGCACCACGGCCCGCATAGTGAGAGCGGTGACTGGCGAGCGTCCCACCATCGGCAAGTGGGATTTCTCCACCGACGGTGTATATACAGTGGGCGTCGCTGGCATTCCCACAGTGGGAATGGGGCCAGGTGAGGAGACCCAGGCTCACACGGCCGACGAGCACATCCGCCTGGCCGACTGCTACACCGCTGCCCAGATTTACGCTCAACTGGCCGCCGAGTTACTGGGACAGCGCTGATATTGTTCGGAATGGGCCACGCCGTGTCGTCAGGGAAGGCGAAGTCCAATCCTCTTGTAGATGCAACATCGACAAAATTTTGTCGATGTTGCATCTACAAGAGGACAAAAGCCAGAAAGGTCCTGGTTCCCCCAGATGGCTCAGTCATCTGGGGGAATTTCATTCCAGCAATTCCACACGAATTGACGGCACTTGTTTTGATAGCTATAATATCGTTGTTCGATAACGAAAATCGATAACGTGGAATTACCTATGCTGCGCAGTTTATTTCTTGGCTTCATTAAGTTGCATATCCTGTACCACGCCGGGCAGAAGCCGGTCTATGGGCTGTGGCTCATCAAGGAATTGGCGCGCCACGGCTACAAGCTCAGCCCCGGCACCCTTTATCCGACTTTGCATAACCTGGAAGAGCAGGGCTACCTGGTCAGCGAGAAGCAGGTAGTGGAAGGGAAGGTCCGCCGCTATTACCGTCTCACGCCCCAGGGTGCGGCTGCCCTGGCTGAGGCGCGAGAAAAAGTGGCTGAACTGGCCGGCGAGATTATGGACGAGACAAGCGGCGTCTGAAGCCGCCACCAAGAGGAGAGCATAGTGCAAGCAGTCACGACTCAATCCGAAAAACCAAAAGCGGCTCTGCGCGATCTGCCACGCAACGTGTGGGTGGTCACCGCCACCAGTTTCTTCACCGATATCTCCAGCGAGATGGTCATCAATCTCATCCCCCTCTTCCTGGCCGACGTGCTGGGAGTGCGGACCGGCATCATCGGGTTGATTGAGGGCATTGCCGAGACGACGGCCAGCCTGCTCAAGGTTTTCTCCGGCTGGCTGAGTGACCGGCTGGCTCAGCGTAAATGGCTGACGGTGGCCGGCTACGCTCTGTCTACCATTGCCAAGCCGTTTTTGTACTTCGCCGCCACCTGGGGCTGGGTGCTGGGTGTACGCTTTGCCGATCGGGTAGGCAAGGGGGTGCGTACTGCGCCGCGCGATGCGCTGGTCGCCGATAGCATTGACGAACGCCACCGGGGGCTGGCCTTTGGCCTGCACCGGGCGGGCGACACGGCCGGCGCCGTTGTCGGCCTGCTGATCGCATTGGCCGTGGTCTGGGCGGCGCAGGGGGGCAGCCTGGCCTTAGCCCGGCCGACCTTTCAGACCGTGGTCTTGTTCAGCATCATCCCGGCGATATTGGCCGTCCTGGTGCTGGCCTTGGGTGCCCAAGACGTGCCGGTAACGAAGGAGATGCATCGTCCCCCCAGCTTGTCACTGCAAGGATTTGACGCTCGCTTCAAGGGCTTTCTCTTCATTATCATTCTTTTCACCCTGGGCAACTCATCGGATGCTTTTCTTATCCTGCGTGCCCGGGAGCGCGGCCTGAGCACGCTGGGAGTGATGGGCATGTTGGTGACCTTCAACCTGGTCTATGCCCTGATCTCTGGCCCGGCAGGGGCATTGTCGGATCGAATTGGACGCCGCCGGCTCATCGTCGGCGGCTGGCTGGCCTATGGGTTCATTTATCTGGGCTTTGCCTTGGTGGGGGCTGCCTGGCAGGTTTGGCTGCTCTTCGCTCTGTATGGTATATACTACGGGATGGCGGAAGGCACGGCTAAAGCGATGGTAGCCGACCTGGTGCGCCCTGATCAGCGGGGCACAGCTTATGGTGTATTCAATGCCGCTGTAGGGGTGACCGCTTTCCCGGCCAGTCTCATCGCCGGGCTCTTGTGGCAAGGGATCGCCGGCTGGAAGGGATTGGGGCCAAGTGCGCCTTTTCTCTTCGGAGCAGTGCTGGCACTGGTGGCTGTGGCGCTGCTGGTGCTGTGGTTACCGAGAGGGGAAGCCGCCGGCTAACTATCGGCGAATGCTCACAAGGCTTGTGAGGGAGCACAAAGAGGCAAAAGACATCAAAAAGTGGTATACTCATAGGGATGAGATGGAAAGGAGTGCGATGTATGGTACGATTAGGAGCCCATATGTCTATCAGTGGCGGCGTAGACACCGCCTTCGACCGGGGTGAGCAGGTCGGCTGCGACGCGATGCAAATCTTCACCAAGAACAACAATCAGTGGCGGGCAGCTCCCTTGAAAGAGAAATCGGTCGAGCGCTATCATCAACGGCAGGCTGAGACGGGCATCACCCCTGTAGTGGCCCACGCCTCGTATTTATTAAACCTGGCCTCGCCTGAAGACAAACTATGGCACAAGTCCATCGACGCCCTTGTAATTGAGATGGAACGTTGCGACACGCTAGATATTCCTTATCTGGTCATTCATCCTGGCTCGCATGTCGGATCGGGCGAGGAAGCGGGTATCTCACGTATCGTCGAGGGACTGAACATCGCCCACGACCGTCTGCCCGACGCGCAGGTGAAAATCACCCTGGAGACCACCGCGGGTCAGGGGACCAACCTGGGCCACCGGTTTGAGCATCTGGCGGAGATGATTGATGGGGTAGAGGCGGGTGACCGGCTGGCTGTTTGCTACGACACATGCCACACGTTGGCTGCTGGCTACGACTTCCGCACGCCCGAGGGCTACACTGAGGTGTTCAAACAGTTCGACCAAATCATCGGGCTGGAACGTCTGACGGTTTTTCACTTTAACGATTCCAAGCAAGACCTGGACAGTCGTGTGGACCGGCATGTCCATATCGGCGAGGGATTCGTGGGATTGGATGGCTTTCGCCGCATCGTGAACGATGCGCGCTTCCAGGAGATCCCCATGCTGCTGGAGACACCTAAGTCGAAGGACATGCATGAAGACGTGGAGAACCTGGCCCAATTGCGGGCGCTAATCGCCGAATGACACCTTGTACTTGTCCAATAATATAATGCCCGTTCTTGCCATCACTGGAAACAAGAAACACTCCCTATGGAGTGTTCTTAGATCCATATCCTTAACAGGCCGGTCGGGCGGTGACCGGTCCGAAGGCAAAAGGGGTGCTTCTTATGGAGGGTATTAGCAGCGGTTATTTTTTCTTCTCATAAACGTCGAGCATGGCAATCAGTACCTCGTTGATGAACGTGTTGATTTGCTGATAGGTACTGATCAGGTCAACGTTTACTTTTTGCCCCATCGTCTCTGACATCTGAATCACGCCATCTGTCAAGAAGTCGTGAAAATATAGAAAGGCACGAACCGCTTGGGTGAGGCTCAATTTGTTGACCAGAGAATGTTCGCCATACGAACGACCAAGCGCCCGGGCATCTTCCAGAACCGCCGGGCGATCGGAGGGCTGGGTCAGGTATTGCATGACCATTGCCAGTAATCGGCGACCCAACTCCCGATGTTCGGCCTTGTCCGTCTCATCGAAACGTTGGTACCAATCCTGTTCGCTTAACTTGCCCCCACTTACTTCAAGGCGCGTGCGCCCCAGCGCACTCTGCACCAAAAGTTGAACACCCGACGGCTGCAACGGCTCTGGCTCAAGCAGGGCTCGTACGTCGGTCTCAGCAAACCGGCGATGTCCTCCCGGGGTGCGAACAGTTGGGATTTTGCCCGAATCGGCCCACTGGCGCAGAGTGGAAGGATGCACACCAAGCATTTGGCTTGCTTCTTGCAAGGAAAGCCATTTTACATTGGGCGGAAGTGTCGAATCTTTACCGGACATAATCACACCTCGTAGGGTATCCCCCTGCCAGATCGTAGAGCCGGCAGGATACATTATAAAAGTTCACACCAAACTTAACATCTGATAAGGAAATTATACAATAATTTTAGCGTATCTGCAACAAGCAATTAGCAACTTCTGCAGGGTACAATCGGGGTCACGACCCGATAAACTATTTAGCGACTCACATCAAATCTGAAGTACGCCCCCGGCAGCCCAGGAGTGTTCACATATCTGACGTCAAGGTTTCCAAAGCGGCTATGTACGTCTGATACGCCCTCTGCCCGAAGAGAACAAACCGAACCAGTTTGATCTCCGGATGATCACGCAGGTAATCGATGGCCGTCTGCAGAGCGATGGGCGCAGCTTCTTCCATAGGGTAGCCATAAACACCGGTGCTGATGGCTGGGAAGGCCACGCTGGCGATGCCGTGCTCCGAGGCGAGTTGCAATGCGTGCCGGTGGACACTGGCCAACAGTTCGGCGTCATGGGGCGCGCCCCGGTAGATCGGGCCTACCCCGTGGATGACGTATTTAGCCTTCAACCGATAGCCACGAGTGAGACGTGCCTCGCCGACCGGACACCCCCCCAGCGTCCGGCACTCAGCCAGCAACTCCGGTCCGGCCGCCCGGTGAATCGCCCCATCCACGCCGCCACCACCTAACAGGCTGGAATTGGCTGCGTTCACGATGGCCTCAGTCTCTTGCTGCGTGATGTCGCCTTCCACCAGTTCCAAAACCGCTTGGTTGATTTGAACCCTTGCCTGAAGATCATCTATGGACATTTTGTAGCCCCCTTTCCCCGTGTTATAATCGAGCTATGCACCTCACACGGCTCTCTTTGATCAACTTTCGCAATTATGTCCGGCTTGCGCTAGATCTCCTGCCGGGCCCTGTCCTATTGCGTAGTGACAATGCACAAGGCAAGACCAATCTGCTGGAAGCAATCTACTTCCTGGCTACCACTCGCTCCAGCTTCGCCCGCGCCGAACGCCAACTTGTCAACTGGCAGGCCATGGAGCAAGACCCGCTCCCATTCGCCCGCTTGGAAGCGGCCGTGTGTCGCGCCAGCAACACCTTTAAAGTTGATATAACTCTCATGCCTGGCGAGAAGGGGACAGTCCGCAAAGAGATGCGGCTGAACGGCGTCAAGAAGCGCGCCCTCGACGTAGTAGGCCAACTCAATGCAGTTCTTTTCTTGCCAGAAGACATCGAGTTAGTAACTGGCTCTCCTAGCGTCCGTCGCCGCTACCTGGATGCCACCCTATGCCAGATTGACCCCGCTTATTGCCGTGCCCTGGCCCAATACAACAAGGTGCTGACACAGCGCAACGCTCTACTCAAGCAACTGGCCGAGCGAGGCGGGGACGCAGCGCCGCCCAGGCGGGACGAGGATCAGCTTCTCTATTGGGATCAGCAACTGGCCGAACTCGGCGCATTGCTGATCGTCCGCCGGCAAGAAACCATCGCCGAACTGGACCATCTTGGGCGTCAGCGGTATCGACTGCTGGGCGATCAGCAAGAGATGCTGCGTTTGCACTATGCCCCGAGCTTCGACCCTCAACACCGCCCACTGCTTGATTATCAACGCCCACTGTCGTTAGAAGAGTTGTTACCATCGGCGCAGACGCAACCGTCAATGGCAGATGTTGTTGAAGCCTTCAAATTGCACTTGCGCCAGGCCCGACAAGAAGAGCTTGCCCGGGGCGTCACCGTCGTCGGACCGCATCGTGACGATCTGCACTTTACGATTGACGGCGTGGATATGACGCTTTATGGCTCCCGGGGCCAGCAACGCACCACTGCGTTAGCGTTGAAGCTGGCCGAAGTCGGCTTGATGATCCAGACGA
Organism: uncultured Anaerolineales bacterium; assembly: GCA_964439175.1. GTDB lineage: Bacteria > Chloroflexota > Anaerolineae > 4572-78 > NAK82 > CAYTNQ01. The sequence continues at coordinate 21,029 of CAYTNQ010000012.1, forward strand.
CTGGCGAATCCCCTGTTCTTCTCTTGGACGACGTGATGAGTGAGCTGGACGCCAAGCGTCGCGCCCGGGTGATGAGCATGGTCGACGGGGTGGAACAGGCCATCCTCACTACCACTGATTGGGAGGACTTCACCCACGAATTCCGGGCCCAGGCCTATCTGCTGCAGGTGAGGGCCGGCCAGATAGAGGAGGTAAATGCTTCATCCTTCCTTACGTAAGCGGCCGTTTGGCCGGCGTCCCTGGCCGGCGGGGATATTTTGGAGGAGTGGGAAGGATCTTCTCCAGCACCACCAGATGTCGAGCTCCCTCCAGGCTGGGGATCACTAACGGCACAATCTCCCGCACCTGACCCCCCAGAATAGTGATAGCGCTTTCGGAAGTTGCCACTTCTGGCGCCGGGTCTGCCCCCTTCTGTGCAATGACCAGTCCTCCTATCCGCACCAAGGGCAACGTCAACTCGGCCAGCGTAGCCATCCCGGACAATGCCCGGGCCAGTGCCAGGTCGTATTGTTCCCGGTGTGTTGGGTCCTGTCCCACCTCCTCTGCTCTGGCGTTTATCACCCTCACTTCCGACAATCCCAGTCTTTCGACTAGAGCTCTAAGAAACTCGGCCTTCTTGCCCCTCGCTTCCAGCAGCGTCAGGCGCAGCGCGGGGAAGGCTATCTTCAGCGGTACGCCTGGAAAACCTGCTCCGGTCCCTACGTCTATGACCTGAAGACCTACGTCCGTCTCCCTGGACGATATCTCTTGGGCGCGCTGGATCACTGGTAGGCAAGATAACGAGTCCAGAAAGTGCTTGACTTGCACCGCTTCGTAGTCGGTAATACGGGTCAGATTCACCTGCCCGTTCCAGGCAATCAGCGTCTCGTAATAAATCTGAAATTCATCCAGTTGATCGTCGCTCAGCGAGATGCACAGCGTCTGGGCACCGTCGGCCAATAGCTTCACCGCTCCGTCTCCTCGTACCCCGTCACGATAATTGTGATAAGACGGACGCCGTCCCCATAGGTATGTGCCTGATTTACCAAAATTACCCTGGCGAGGCCCCCACGGCGTTGCCCACAGGTAGATACTAACCCTGGGTTCTATGGCAGATAGTATACCAGCTTGTTAACCTCTTTTCAACTATACTGTTGCAGAACTTTACAGAGGTTGTGTCGTACTATTGAATTTTATCGTCAGGTGTGATATTCTGTTAGCGGCGTGCAGCCACCTCGTGATACATCCTAGATCCTTCGTGCCTTCGCGTCTCAAGGTGAATATGTCCGTGCCTCATCTTTGTGGAGAGAAAAATGTTGCTTGTTGCTGATATTGGCGGAACCAAAACCAACCTGGCCATCTTCTCGCTCGAGGCCGGGCTGCGAGCGCCGTTGGCGGAGGCAACCTTTCCCAGCACCGCCTACCCGAGTCTGGAAGCCCTCGTGGTCGAGTTCTTATCCCAGGTTAGTGTGAAGCCCGAGCGTGCCAGCTTTGGTGTGGCCGGTCCAGTGGTCGCAGGCCAGGCTACCGTTACTAATCTGCCTTGGGTGATGGACGAAGTGCAACTCCAGACAGCCTTAGGCCTCTCCTCCGTTCACCTGTTGAACGATCTGGATGCCATCGCCCACGCCGTGCCCCGGTTGGAGCCGGACGATTTGTGCACCCTGAACGAGGGTCGGGCGGCTCCTGGCGGGACCATCGCTGTTATCGCGCCGGGTACTGGCCTGGGCGAAGCCTTCCTCACCTGGGATGGGACCCGCTATCGGGCTCACGCGTCCGAGGGTGGCCACGCCGATTTTGCGCCGACCAACCCCCTGGAGATCGGGTTGTTGCGCTATCTTCAGCAAGAATTGGAGTTAGAGCACGTGAGCTACGAGCGAGTCTGCTCTGGACGGGGACTGCCTAACATCTACACCTACCTCAAAGACAGCGGCTACGCCGAGGAGCCGGCCTGGCTGGGCGAGCAACTGGCTGTAGCCGACGACCCGACGCCGGTCATCGTCAATGCTGCCGTTGACGGCGAAAGGCCGTGTGAACTCTGCGCCGCGACCCTCAATACCTTCGTCTCCATCTTAGGGGCGGAGATGGGAAACCTGGCCCTCAAGGTATTGGCAACGGGTGGCGTCTATCTGGGGGGCGGCATCCCGCCCCGTATCTTACCCACTCTGAAGCACGAACGGGTTATGCAGGCCTTCTGGCGCAAGGGACGTATGTCAGACTTACTAACCCATATACCGGTCTTTGTCATTCTCAATCCTAAAGTCGCCCTCTTAGGCGCGGCCTGCCACGGGTTTGGATTGTAGCCCAGTAGTCCAGGATGGCCCTGGATGCAATACCTATTGGGCCCTCTTCGCCGGCCTTCTCTCTTAGGCAGATAGTGTTTGAGACTTTTAAGATTCTGAGGTATACTTTCTCTCCTCATCTCCCGACTCCTTTCTCTCCAGCGAAGGAAAAAGGTGCTGGTGGACGGGAGGGGAGAATCACTTTGTACCTGTCCAATAATATAATACCCGTGCGTTGGGTATAACTTTGCAGTATCTTCTCAATATCTTGGGGTAAGGGCAGGTCTTGCGCCTGCCCAGACGGGCAACCGCAAGGGTTTGCCCCTACTTTTCGAGAAGATACACTTTGCACTTCAATCGGCAAATCAGGCGTAAATGATGGCAAAAGTGCCAGGTTATTTCTGGACTTGGGCTTAACAGGAGGTGATTGGTGAACGAAGCGGTCGTGTACCGCTCCCACGTGCGTATTGAGCGCGTGAAAGGTCCGTTGCGCAGAGCCTATCTACCAGTGGAGTCGGAGCCGGTCCTTTTCAGCATTCACTCTGAGATCGCCGAACATTATCGTGTGAATCCAAACGTTCTCGATCCCCACGCCGCGACCTTGGACTATCTCGTAGCCGCAGCCGCCGGTTGACTGACTGGTACCCTGGGAGGCGCGCTGGAGGCGCGCGATATTCCGGCTGGAGAGGGACGGCTCATCTCGGAGGCAGTCGGTGAGATAGAAAAAGAGGAGAATGTGCTGGTGATACGGCGCATTCACGTAACCTATCACCTGCGCCTTGCACCCGACAAACATGAAGCAGCCCTACGTGCCTACAATTTCCACGTTGACCACTGTCCGGTTGCGCGTACTATCCGTGACTGCGTTTCCATCACGACGTCGCTGGAGATGGAAGACCTGGTGGAGAACGTTGAATGAGGCACTTATACCGCGTATAGGGGTATTTGCACGTAGCGGCAGCGCGGGGTAGAATTCAACCACCTTCGCAGTCAGGTAAACTAATGCCCGACGAGGCGGTATTCTCATTAGAGGCTCAAGAAATGACTCGTTGGTGAGACCTGCCATTCCTCTGCCGGCGCGAGGCCGGGACGTGCTATGCAAAAATATGTCCGTATCTTGCTCAGTTTGCTGATCTTGGCAGTGGCGGCTTTTGGCGCTTACCAGGGGGCCGATGCCCTGCAACAGTCAGTATATGCCTATCGATCGCCCTTATCGATGGCTCAGGTTCCGCTCGGTGAACCCATGCCGGTTCAAACCCGGCGTGTTGTGGTGGTGATCATTGGCGGCCTGGGCTACGCCGCAACGCGTTCGCTAGACATGCCAAACCTGGAGGCGTTGCTCGAAGCTGGCGCTTCGGCGCCAATGAACAGCCGTTCGCCCACCTATTCATCTCCCGCTTGGACGACATTGGTAACCGGCGTCTGGCCCGAGTTGAATAACGCGCCTATCCTGGAAACGGACGCTCCCGACCTGCACCGCATAACGCTTGATCAGCTCTTTGCCGCTGCCCATGACGCTGGCTTGCGGACAGCTATCGCTGGCTCTGAAGAATGGAAACGGCTGTTGCCGGCTGGTACACCTGATGCTGGTTTTTACACCCCCCAAGAAGATGCTATTGCCGATGGCCAGGTAGCGCAGGCGGCGTTAACTTTCGTTGGTGATTCACAGTACAATCTGGTTTGGGTCTACTTTAGCCAGGTGAAGGCAGCCGGGCGAGCCAGCGGCGTGGATAGTGCTGCTTACGCCAATGCTGCCTGGCAGGTAGATAGCCATTTAAGACAGATCACGCGGCTGTTAGACCCGGCTGAATCTGTTTTGATCGTCACCTCGGACCATGGGCTTACAGAAGATGGTCACTGGGGAGGAGGCGAGGCGGACGTGACCCGACTTCCATTTGTGATGATAGGGCAGCCCATCCTTCCCGGCGCTTATAGCCCGGTCCGTCACGTTGATCTGGCCCCCACTATTGCCGCGTTGCTCGGAACGCGGCTGCCGGCAGTCGCCCAGGGACGTCCCCTTTATGAAATGATGCAACTTGACGCAGAGACTCTAACTCGTAGCCAACTACAATTGGCCACGCAAAAAGTGGCGCTGGGCGATGCCTATTTGATGCAGTTGGGCGAGGAGGGTTTGAGTCAGGCGACACACCAAGACCTGGTAGGGGCACAGCAGACTCTACTCAACGGTAACTATTCTGGCGCGCTTCAACTTGCCAAGTTGGTGGCCGAAGAAGCGACTGCTGAGATGACGTCGGCCAGGGCAGATAGAATCGCCGGAGAAAGGCTGTGGCGTCTGGGAGGAATTGTGATCGGGTTGCTATTGTCGCTGCTCTTCTTTTGGGGGGGGCGGGGACCCAACTCGTTGGTGAACGTCATTGGGGGAGGCACGGCGGTCGCCATTTACTATGGTCTGTATCGATTGGGAGGATACACCTTTTCCCTCAGCGCCGTTGGCGACCCTGACTTATTCGTCACCACCCTCATTCGCTATGCGGTTGTTGGGCTGATGGGCGGTGGGTTACTGGTGCTGGCCTGGCTTCTCTATCAAGATGAGCGGCGTTGGCCGGCGGCCCTCATAGCTGGCTATGATTATGGACTCTTTGCCACCTTTCTGTCGGCACTGCCGGCTTTGGTCGGCTATTGGCAACACGGGGCTATTGTCCGCTGGTATCTGCCCGATTTGGGATTTATTCTTCTGCACTTTACGGCACTGATACAGGTAGGCGTTGTCGCTTTGCTGGCGCTCCTACTGCCATGGCTTGTCGCATTGGTGGTGTGGGGCGTAGGCCGCTGGCGGGCTTATTCTGAGGCCCGTACTCAGGCATGGGACCCTATCGCCCGGCTGCGGCACCAATAAGAGGGTGCTTCCGATGCGCATCGTGATCACTGGCGCCCATGGGCAATTAGGAAAGGCAATGCAAGTTGCCCTGGGCGAGGCTGCCCTGGTTCTGATTGACATCCCCGATTGGGATATCACCGCTCCCCGTTTGGTTCCGCTTATGGCTCATCTGAAACCAGACGTTGTGATTCACTGTGCTGCGATGACTGATGTAGATGGCTGTGCTCGTAATCCGGACCTGGCCTATCACATCAACGCCTTTGGCACACAGAACGTGGCCCTGGCTTGTCAGCGAGCCGAGGCGGCGATGGTACACATCAGCACCAACGAAGTTTTCGATGGTACCGCCAGCGAGCCCTATCGTGAATTCGACCCCCCGCATGCTATCAACCCTTACGGCGCGTCGAAGCTAGCCGCCGAGCAAATCGCAAGCCGGTTGGTCAATAAGCTTTACATTGTGCGTACCTCTTGGCTCTTTTCCCCTGGCGGGAACAACTTCGTCAGCAAAATGATAGCACTGGCCGATCAACATAGCCAATTGCGGGTTGTCACCGACGAAGTCGCTAATCCCACCTATGCGCCTGACCTGGCCGCTGCCGTCGCCCACTTGATTCAGACGGAGCATTACGGGATTTATCACCTGGCCAACGAGGGCTATTGTTCTCGCTATGAATTTGCTGTGGAGATTATGAGGCAATCCGGGCGGAAGGCTGTCCCTGTGTCTCCTATCACCATCGACCAGTTTCAGCGGGCGTCTACACCTCCCCCTTTTGCCCCGCTGCGTAACACTGTCGGCGCGGCGCTAGGTATTGTCCTCCGTCCCTGGCAGGAAGCGCTGGAGGATTACTTTGCGCAAGTAGTGGAAACTGATTAGTGAGGAAGATAAGGCCCTGGGTCAACCAAGTCGCTGCCGTGGCGAATCTCAAAATGCAAATGTGGGCCGGTGGAAAAGCCAGTGTTACCCATAAGGCCGATGACCGTCCCGGCGCTCACCGACTGGCCAGTGCTCACTGAAGGGGAACTCTTGAGGTGGGCGTAGAGTGTCTGGTAACTCCCATGGTCAATAACTACCATATTACCGTAGCCCTGGTCGCTCCAACCAGCGAATTTTACCTGGCCGTCGTCCACAGCATATATGGGCGTGCCTTCCGGGCCGGCGATATCCCATGCATTGTGACAAAACCAGTAGCGTTGTGTGACCTTGCCAGTTGTGGGATCGTGGAGTAGAGTTGGCTCTCCTTGCGCTTCACCCCCTTCGCCGGCATAGCTGCGAAAGGTCTGTTTGCTTACATCTCCACACCTGAACTGTAACGCCTCGCCAATCCCGTAAAAAACGGTCGATAGACTTTGTCCCAGCATCCAGAGCGCCGCTATGGCGACAATGCCAATAAGCACAACGATCAGCGCGTATTCAATCGTCCCCTGACCTCGCTCGCGTGCCTGAACTGGCATATCCTACCTCCTGGCCCAGTGAGAGGCACTTCCAGACGGATTGTACAATAAACCGTAGGACTTGCCAAGTTATGTCATGAGCAAGCGGAGAGAAATCGTCCAGGCTGCTTAGCGGGGCGCGATAGAGTCGCCTGGCAATAGGTGACAGGTATCATTGACGCTAATCAGGACCCGGCTCGTGTCGGAGACCTCAAGAACGCTGACGGAGGCGGTCGCCGGCTGAAACTGCCAGAAATGACTGCTGTCCAGCCCCAATAGGCTGCACAGCAGCAGCCGGCAGACGACCACATGGGTCACGGCCACTACCGTCTGGCCCGGATGGTTGGTGGTCATTTCCTCCAGGGATGCCTCGGCGCGAGCACGCACTTCGCTCAGCGACTCCCCGCCGGGGAAGTGAACAGTATGGGGTGCCTGGCGCCAGTCGCGGGCCAGGTCCGGGTATTGGTTGGCCGCTTCCTCTAGCGTGAGTCCGGCAAACGCGCCGTAATCAATGTCAAGCAGGCCGTCGTGAATAGTAGTGCGCAGGCCGCAGGCACGGGCGATGGCAGCCGCCGTTTGTAACGCGCGTTGCAAAGAGCTGGCGTAGATGGCAGCAGGCCGCCAACCACTGGCTACCCGCCGTCCTACGGCCTCGGCTTGCTTCAGCCCCCAGTCGTCTAGCGGTAAATCAACCTGACCCCGGAATCGTTCCTCACGATTCCAGGCCGTTTGACCGTGGCGTATGAGGAGAATGGTAGTCATGGTTCCAGTCCGGGCACAGGGAAGCGAGCGCACAGGTCACGGGTCACATCACGCAACTCGCGTTTCAATACCTCATCCGTTGGATGGTGCAGAGCGCGTGCCATACAATCGGCGATAGTTTCCATCTCAGCCCGTCCAAAGCCCCGGGTGGTGACAGCCGGTGTGCCCAACCGAATGCCACTGGTGACTCTCGGGGGCGCCGGATCGAAGGGAATGAGGTTCTTGTTGACGGTGATGCCGACCTGGTGTAGCACGTCTTCGGCTTCCTGGCCGGTGATATCGGTCCCGCGCACGTCTACCAGAACCAAGTGGTTGTCGGTGCCGCCGGAAACGATGCGCAGTCCACCTTCGGCCAGACGAGTCGCCAGCGTCTGGGCGTTATCTACGATGGCCTGGGCATAGGCTTTGAACTCCGGCTTGAGTGCCTCGGCAAAAGCGACAGCTTTGGCGGCGATGATGTGCATCAGCGGGCCGCCTTGCAGGCCGGGGAATACGGCCTTGTCCATCTTCTTAGCGTGCTCCGCTTTACACAAAATGAGTCCCGCACGGGGACCACGCAGTGTTTTGTGGGTGGTGCTGGTAGCGACGTCGCAGTAAGGGATGGGATTGGGATGCACCCCGGCGGCAATCAACCCTGCAATGTGCGCCATGTCCACCATCAGATAAGCGCCCACACTGTCAGCGATGGCGCGCAGGTGCGGGAAATTGATGACACGCGGGTAGGCACTGGCTCCGGCCAGGATGAGACGCGGCCTGTGTTCTTCGGCCAATGCCGCAATGGCGTTGTAATCAAGTCTTTCGGTTTCTGGACTCACGCCATAGTGGACGAAATTGTAAAACTGGCCGGAAAAGTTAAATTTGGCGCCGTGGGTGAGGTGTCCGCCGTGGTCCAGCTTCATAGCCAACACCGTATCGCCTGGCTGGAGCAGCGCCAGATAGGCAGCGCCGTTGGCTTGGGAACCGGAGTGCGGCTGCACGTTGGCGTGCTCGGCGCCGAAGAGCTTCTTGGCGCGCTCCTGGGCCAGTTCTTCGGCTATGTCCACAAATTCGCAGCCACCATAGTAGCGATGATCTGGATAACCTTCGGCGTATTTGTTGGTCAGCACCGTGCCCTGGGCAACCAACACTGCCGGGCTCACGTAATTCTCTGAAGCGATTAACTCGATTTGGTTACGTTGTCGCCGCCGCTCGCTGCGAATGGCGTCCAGCAATTCAGGGTCTGCCGCCTCTAGAATCTCGTCAACAACGGCGACGCGCATATTTTGTCGAAGGGCAGCTTCCATATTTCAACGATCCTCCGTAGTTTTAGGAACGAGCCGGCCAAAGCATGGCCTGGTACTCTTCTCAAGAATACGAAACAAAACGCACCCTCTTAGAGGTGCGCAGGACAGAGCATACATTATGTAACAGAAGGTTCGCCGTCTGCTTGACTAACCGGTGCGTGTCGCACCTCAGTACATCGTAGAATCACAAAAAAACGCTTGACCACAACGGATAGAGCAAAAACCGGCTTTACCTATTATACCTTGCGTTTTTAGTTTGCCAAATTTCACGCATTTTCCACAAAATGCAGGCTATGCCCCTGTAATGGCCTGGGTATCCCTCCTGTTGGCTAATCTAGTTTTTGGTGCGAAACCCCGTAGCTGGCGCATCCCCATCTGCACCTGCGGCCCCTGTGCCACGCCACAGGTGTGGTATGGGACAGGTGTGCGTCAGTGGGGCATAGGGATGCCTTTGCCTACGTTTCGCACCGAGTACTAATCTAACCCGAGCAGTTGCTTGGGAGTATCAATCATCAAGCGTTCAAGTTGTTGCTGTGTTACACCGCTTTCATACAAACATTGTGCGAAAATCCGCAGGCCCTCTGGCGGCATCGGGTTGTGACGTTGCCCGCCGTCGCTAACGATAACGCAATTCTCTGCTCCCACTCGCTTGATGGTCTCTGCAATTTTCTTCACACTGGTATAAGCCCACATCGGTGATACAGTACAGTATCCAAACTCGGCAATTGCACCCATCCTGGTAAGCTCAACCACGTCTTCCGGCGTCAATGATGGCACTTTAAAGAAGGGATGTGTAATCAAGATCTTTTGCACCCTGCGCTCTCGAGCCGCCCTAGCCAGAATCTTGACCTCCTCCGGCGATTGATGGCAGGTCCCCAAAATCGCATCATATTTGGCTATCAGTTCAAACACCTCCATGACATCTCCAGTCGCCTTGCCGTCCACGACCACACCGATTGGCTCTGAGGCACTCTTCTCACCCCCCGCTATTTGAACGTCATAGCGTCCGGTCCCGCCGTGAACCTCACTATGATACCGTGCGTGCACCGTCGGCAACCAAACCTCCCTACCCCCAGACTCAAGAGCCGCTTCAACGGCTTCAGGATTGATGCCACCTACCCAGTTGTTCAAGACAATTCCTCCAAAAACACGTAGGTCGCGAAACTCCTCGTCCAACAGGTAGGCACGTCCGACGGTGCTCTCGTGATGGCATTTGAGCATAATCGCACTCAAACCGGCTGCAGTTGCCGCTTCGGCCATCTGCCGCTCGGTAGCAATGCGTGGAAAAAGAGAGGGATGCGAGTGAATGTGAAGGTCAACTGCACCCTCAATACTAATCATAGGGCCGACTGACATCTTTCTACTCCTCGTAGCATACCAGGTCACGGATAACTTGCTTCTCCTGGTAAGGGCGAATAACCAGATGGTCCCCAGGTCGGACTGGGACACTACAAGCCTTAACCAGACGCCCATTTAGGTTAATGCGGCAGGTGTTGCAAATACCTCTGGTACATTCGTAATTACGAAATACAAACGTTGGATCAATTTCCTGGTAAATATAGCGTAGCACGGACAGCACATTCATCCGATGCTGGTAGGGGACTTCGTACTGTTGTATTCTTGGTTCCATATCAATTGTGGGATCATAGCGATAAATATCCACGATAATAGTAGTCATAATCAAATCCCTACTGTAAGGTGACAACTGGGGCTGATGATATATCTGGACATCCATCGCGCCCTCTGCTGACAATTGTATGCTTTAGCCATTCGTCTCTTTCTTCCGGATAATCGGTACGCCAGTGGTGACCTCGACTTTCCTGGCGCGTCAGAGCACAAAGTGCCACAATCTCTGCCAGTTCTAGCATATAGGTGGCTTCTATCGCCTCCTGCAACTCGTAGTCATAAACCTTAACATCGACCGCCTGCATCCGGGGTAGCATGTCATTACGAAGCTCTTGGAATCTGGCCAAAGCACAGTTCAGACTTTCCTCTGAACGTTTATGTCCCACCTCCTCCTGCATCACCTTCTTGATCTCTCGCTTCAAAACCAAGGGGCGGATGCTGTTGTTACGCGGCGCAACGAAGCTTCTAACCCGCTGGATTTCAACCTCGATATCCTCTTTCGCAACCTCGACTTGGTCAACTGGTTCGACAAACTCAGCCGCGAACCGCCCTGCCCTTGCCCCGAAAACTTGAGTCTCCGCCAGGGCATTGCCAGACGTTCGATTAGCTCCGTGAAGATTGCCTGAGACCTCACCGGCGGCAAATAGCCCGCGTACAGATGTCTCACACCGCTCATTGATCCGTATCCCGCCCAATGTGAAGTGTGTCGCTGGAAAAACTTCCAAAGGCTCACTAAAGATGTCAAAATCGAGATCTTTGAGGTTGTTGTAGGGCAAACATTTCAACCGCTTCAAGATACGAAGTACTTCATCCCGCGGTTTGGGGGACTTAGTAATATCAATATAAATGCCGCTATGCGGCGTGCCACGACCTGCTTTTACCTCTTCGAACATCAACCGCGAGAGTATGTCCCTGACAGGTATCTTACCTTCGGGCAGTAGTGGCTCTCCCAAGCCGTTCAACATCGGAGCCCCAACGTATCTTGGATTTACAAGGCCTTCGTGCTGCACCAGGGTTCCCTCGATCTCCTCAGGCCACACCAGGCAAGTGGGATAGAAGAGCATCATCTCCATGTCGACTAGATGAGCTCCCAGATGATAAGCCATGGCCACCCCCTCGCCAGTCAAACCAGGCTCGGTGTCGGTTCGCCTCCACAGCTCAGAGTAGCCCCCGGTAGCGAGAATGATGGCTTTACCCCGAAATACAACAAACCTGCCGGCCTTCATGTCCAAACCTATTGCCCCATAGGCACGGCCGTCCCTGGCCAACAAGCGTGTGATAATCAGATCGTTGAACGTATCAATTTGTGGGTGCCGCTTAACCTCTTTGTACAGCCCCATCGCCATTCCATAGCCAGCTCCAGCGATCACTAGATTTCGCTCATAGCTGTGACCTGGGTGCACAACCTGTAGGAACTCTCCAGTCTTCTTATTCTTGGTGATCTTGACACCATACCGCGCCAAATCATAAGCTCGCTCGGTGGCTTCTTCCACCAATACCTTGATCAAATTCTGGTCGCCCAAGTGATGACCCTCTTTTACTGTATCCTGGAAGGCGATTTCTGGAGTGTCGCGGGGGTCCTCCATCGCGATCGCAGCCTGGTATGAGGGGCAGGCCATAGAAGTGGCTCCACTACGGCCTATCTGCCACTTGGTGAGTAGAGCAACCGTCTTTCCCTGTAGAGCGGCCTCGATCGCAGCCCGCATCCCGGCCCCCCCAGCGCCAATAACCACAACATCCGCGTCTTTCGTCTCGAAAGCGTACATACCTTTAACTTCCTTTCCATTTGTGGTCTTGCATAAAGTCGTGCCTCTACGGTCATTGCATAAAGTCATACCCCTTGCGGGACAAGCTGGGGATAGCACATTAATAACGGCAACATGAGCTGCCGCACGGGCAATTCTTCGAGAGCGGAGGGCAAGCCGGTCAGGTCTTCGACGGTCAACCCTTGAGCATCTAAACTGATGGGAGGCGATTCGGGCAGCCGCAGACCGCGTTTGGTTTCAGGCCGAACTTGGGTAAAGACAAACTGGCGTTGTTGGGCCTCGAAGCTGACCGTGACCGTCTGACCCGCCCAAGCAGTACCCAACCCGTAGCGGTAGCCGCCCAAAGAGACTTGTCCGACTTGGCTGACGGTGCGCGTCCAGGTCTGGGTTGCCAGGTAATCATCTACTCGCTTCAAGTCGAATAACTCCAGCTCCCACTCCGGTCGGTAGGGACGGCGCGGAACGAGGAGCTCGGGATGAGCGACCAGGGGTGGTTTACCATCACAGCCTTTGGCACGCGATGGGCATTCGGCATTCAGTTCGTGCCAGTCGGCATCTACCTGCTGTTGCAGGTGGTCGGCACCGTTGAAATGTTGGCCGCTCAGCGTTCGTTCATCGAGCGTGCGATGCCCTCGTTCCACACTGCCGTTGCGCTGGGGAGTATGACGAGGGATGATGCGGTGCTCGATGCCCAAGCCCACCCACCATTGTGTTAGGTGGGTTGGGAATGGCGTGGGATCGTCATCCACGAAGATCGAGGCGCGGTCAGTTTGGATAGCGTCGGGCAGCCCCCATTCGGTGAAGGCGATCCGACAGTCTTGCTGCACCTGAGCGGCGGTCAGCTTGACGATGCCTTGCTCCGCTCGCTCAGCCGGATGAATGCGATGCATCACAGTGGCTCGCCCAAACTCATCGCGTGCCTGATTAATAGTGGTCACCCCCACCCCGGCTACCCGCACCGACTCTTTGGCGTCCATCTGCCATACCCCGTGCGCCACGCCCGCAGTTGGCAACTTGGGTTCCGTTGGATGGCGTTTGGGGCGCAGGCGCTCGCCAAAGGTACGCCAGTAGCGCCATACCGTCGTCGCTTCCGGCAGTTTCTTACCTTTCAGCGACGGCCGTTCGCCCATTTTCTTGACGACGTAAGCTGCACCCCAGGTTGGATGTTGACGCTTGAGGCGCAAAGCGACGTAGCACACCAGCGGGTGGAACTCGGACATCTGTCCCGTCGCTGGACGCCCAAACTTGGTCACCAAGGCAGCCAGGCTGCCTTTCTTAGCTCGCCGCGTCCACTTCCGGGCTGTCCAGAATGAGACACCCAGTTGCTCAGCAATCACCTGACAGGTCTGGCCTTGCTCTGATAGGCGTGCCATTTCCTGTCGCTGTTGAACTGTGGTCGCACGTGTGGCTGGCATAGTTCCCCTCCAGCTACTACAAGATTCGCTGGAAGAGAACACCTATGCCGTTCAATTGTCAAGGTTCAGAGGGGGCACGACTTTATGCAATGCCCCACGGGGTACGACTTTATGCAAGACTACACCATTTGAAGTACTATGCAGCTATTGAAGCTATTTCTCCAGAAACGGTCCGTAGTGCTATATCAAAAGTCACCTGATTGCTGGTTATGACCAAGAACGGGAAGGCTCGCCGCAGTTCTGGCAGCGCTGCCATCGCCCTGAAGTTCGTACAAGAGACAAACAAGCCATCAGCCTGTGTCGGATCCACGTTTTCGAGAGCAAAGGCAACAATCTCAGAAGGAGAAACTTCGCTGATAGCAAAATTCTCCGCAATTCCCATCCCTCGGATTGACGTGACAGCCAATTCTCCCTCTTCAAGGCTCTCCTTAATCTTATCATTTAGGTCTTCGATATAAGGCGTGATGACAGCCAATCGCCTAATACCTATTTGGGAGAGCGCACGACGGACCGACGAGATAACACTTATCACAGGCACACCCGTCTGATCGGTGATAGCCTGGCAAAGCTGGCTATCGTAGATATTTCCCCGTAGAGCGCCAGCACTGGTACACCCAAAGACGATGAGGTTCGGTCGCGCCGTCGCGATATCACGAACTGCTGGCATCACAAATTCGTCGAGCATTCTACTCTCCCCCTTAACTGTTGTATCTTCCAAGTACATTCGTGCAGTCTGGACCGTAACCTGCTGAGGGAGGTTCCGGTAAAAGTCTTCCTCCATAACTGTGTTGCTCGAGGGGACGAGCAAGCCAATACGTCGGCGTTGAACTTGCTTTTCCATGATTTCTTCTCACCTCAACGAATCACAGCACTCATGTCAATTATACACCAGCGTCTAAACTTTGAAGCATGCAACGTGGTGTTCATGCCCCATTTTCTCGAAATGGGGTTCTTCTCTGTCGCACCGAGAGTCAGCTAGATAGCATCTCGTCTTAAAGACACAACCAGTAGGCAACACTGTCAGACTGGGGGTCTCACCCGGCAAAATAATTCGTTTGTTCTGAACGTCAGGATCAGGGATGGGAACTGCTGAAAAGAGGGCCTTGGTATAGGGATGTTGAGGTTGGGTAAAGATCTCATTGGCAGGCGCTGTTTCCACGATCTTACCAGCATACATAACGACTACTTTGTCGCAGAGGTATCTGATTGTACTCAAATCGTGGGAGATGAACAGATATGTCATCCGTAACTCTCTTTGCAAGCGGCGCAGCAGATCCAGGATGTAGATCCTGATGTTCATGTCCAGGGACGCAGTAGGCTCGTCAAGGATTACACATTTGGGATGACTAATAACGGCCCTCGCGATTCCAACGCGCTGTTTCTGTCCGCCACTCAACTGATGGGGAAACCTGCCCAGATGGGTCTTTTCCAACCCAACTATAGACATTGTCTCCAATAGCTTATCCTTCAGTTCTTCACCATTGCTTACCAGATGATGGAGCTTCAACGGCTCGCTTAGAGTCCGCTTTACCGTAAAGCGAGGATTAAGCGATAGAGTCGGGTCCTGGAATACCATCTGTAATTGCTTCCGAAGAGGTTTGAACTCTTTCTCCGAAAGGGAAGTGATGTCTATGCCTTGAAAAAAGATCCTCCCTTTGGTAGGTGAAGTAAGCTTTGTAATGCAACGCGCGACGGTGGTTTTTCCACAACCACTTTCCCCTACAAGACCTACAGTCTCGCCCACATCTATGCCAAAACTGACACCATTGACAGCAAAGACCCGGTGATCAGCTTCCTGGAAACACTTCTTCAGATTCTCTATCACAAGCAATTGTTCCATCTCTCTTAACCTACTCGTAAAGATGACACATCACCCAATGCCCAGGAGCTACTTCCGTCATTGCCGGTCGCGCCCGGTGACAGACATCCATTACCTTCTCACATTGCTCGACATACCGACACCCGGATGCTGAATAGGTAATCTCTTCACTTGCCGGAGGCGGTAAGTCAGGAAGTGAAATGACACGATCCGCTCTTAGGACAGAGCCCAGCAACCGATGTGTGTAGGGATGCCCGGCCTCCCTGAAGATATCCTGTGCGCTTCCTATTTCAACTACGTGTCCGGCACGCATCACTACAACGCGATCACACGTCTCTGCCACGACGCCAAGATCATGGGTTATCAGAAGAACTGACATCGCCATTCTTTCAGATATATTCTTCATCAACTCAAATATCTGAGCTTGTATCGTGACGTCTAAGCCAGTGGTAGGTTCATCGGCAATCAGTAGATCTGGTTGCCGACTGATCGTCATGGCAGTCATTACCCGTTGACACATCCCGCCGCTCAGTTGATGAGGATAACTCTTCATTACTCGGTCTACATCAGAAATGCCCACCTTCCGGAGCATTGTAGCAACTTCCGATTTCACCTTCCTGCTCTCAACGTTACGGCCTAGCGAATAGGCACGAGCGATTTGATCTCCCACCCTTTTTAGCGGATTGAGGAAGCTGCTGAGACTCTGAAAAATGAGCGCGAGCTGGGCGCCCCGTATGGTCTGGAGTTCTCGCTCACTCTTCTCAAGCAAGTTCTCCCCTTGATACCAAACTTTTCCGCCCTCAATGCGACCAGGCGGTCTCAGGAGCCTCATTATAGACAATGCAGTTACACTCTTTCCTGATCCGCTCTCTCCCACCAATCCCAAGAACTCATTCTCATAAATTGAAAAGAAGACCCGGTCTACAACTGTGTTCCGACTCTTCCCGTTAGCAGAAGGAAAAGATACACTCAGATCCTCTACGCGCAACAATTCTGGGTTCATATGCTTGGTCTCACAATACCATTTCTGGGGTCAGAACCTGCTTGATTTTGTCCCCGACAAGATTGAAACTCAGCACAGCAAGAGCAATCGTCAGGCCAGGGAAGAAAGAGGTCCACCAATAGCCGCTAATGACGTCCAAGGTCCCATCGCTGACAAGCACGCCCCACTCCGTGGTGGGCGGCTGAATCCCTATACCTATGAAGCTCAATCCGGCCACATCCAGGATTCCCCATCCTGTACACAATATAGCCTGCGCAATGGCCGGCGAAAGGCAGTTAGGCAAAATATGGAGGAACAGGATACGGAAGCCAGGATTACCCACGCAACGAGCGGCGTCAGCATATAGGCTATTGCGGGCCCTCAACACCTCCCCCCGGGTTAACCTAAGGAAGTAGGGCACGTAAGCTATGGACACGGCAAAGATCACATTGGGGATCTTGTTGCCCATCATCGCTGTGATGATCATAGCTAAGATGAACGCCGGAAAGGCCATCAGCACATCTACCGAGCGCATCACGATTTGATCTACCCACCCTCCCATATAACCAGAGAATGCTCCAATGATTGAACCAATAGTGAATGCCGTGAGTGAGATGATAATAGCTATTGGCAGATCCAATCGAGTTGCATACACGATCCTCGTGAGCACATCACGGCCATAGTTGTCTGTCCCCAAGTAATGTGTAGCACTGGGGCTTGAATACTGAGCCGCAGGATCCGTGGCGAAGGGTCCATACGGCATGACAGTGGGGGCAAAGACGGCTATGAAGATAAGCACTCCAAGGATTGCCACCCCTACAACGAACCCCGGGCTGATTACCTGTCTCCAAAACTGCTGCCATCCGGTGAGCCATCCCACGAGCCACTCCTGGTGCGCTGGTGTTGACTCACTAAATATAGTTTCCAACATAACCTTACCCTATAGTCTTATTCTAGGGTCAATGACGACGTACAATATATCGATTAATAAATTCAGCCCCACATAGACGCCCGCGATCAAAAGCACAAAGCCTTGGATAGCGTTAAAGTCGTTTGTCATCAACGCATTCCAAGCGTAGGAGCCTATGCCTGGCCAAGCAAAGATCATTTCCACAATCACATTCCCTGCCAAAAGCCAGGCGAGGGTCATGCCCATCATAGTAAGGACAGGGATCATAGCATTGGGCAATGCGTCTTGCACAACTATTTCTCTCTCTGAAAGACCCAGGGCGCGGGCTGCGAGAACATAGTCTGATTGAAGGATCTCACTCATAGATGTTTTCGACATCTTAGTGAGAGGCCCGGTGATCACGCTAACCAGTGTCGCCACTGGCCAGATGAGGTGCGAGACTGCCGACTGGAACGCACCTAGGTTCCCAGCCAGCAAACTGTCCACAAGCAATAGCCCAGTGACACGCGGTGGCTGAATAATCATGACGTCTAACCTGCCCATCGGCGCAGGAGCAATTCCAAAGAGATAATAGAAAAAGAATATCAACAAGAGTCCCATCCAAAACAGAGGCATAGACGCGCCAAAAACTATAACGGCATCAGCCAATTTATCTATCCAAGAGCCAGGCCTGCACGCAGCCATAACCCCTAAAGTGGGACCTATAAGAATAGCTAGAAACAGGCTCCATGAAGCTAACTCTACTGTAGCAGGAAGACGCTGGATTAGGTCTTCTTGAACCAAATGTCCGGTGGTCCAACTCCTTCCAAGATTGCCATGTAACAGAGCAGTGAAATAGTTCCAAAATTGTTCCGGAAGTGGACGATCTATCCCCATAAATCTTTCTAGCCGTTCGACGGTTTCTTTCTCTGCCCAGGTGCCGGCCATCACTACTGCTGGATTGCCTGGCAGAATATGGGTGACGAAAAAGACGGCTACCACGACTCCTAAGAGCGTAATTGCGGAAAGACCTAATCTTCTTGCCAGGTAAATGCGTAGTTTCATCACTCAGCCCACTTCTGTCTACAACTTGGAATGCCCTGCTCTAAGGAGTTGAGGCATGCTCAAATCCCTGGAGCAGGGCTTCTCAGAATGCTCCTGCATAACTCACGCTTTGGTCAAGTGGTGGAGGCGGAACATTAAGTCGGTGTATAGAGCCAATCCTGACACGTTGGCCCTGGTGCAGATAACATGTTGATAGGAGAAGAGCCAAACACAAGGAGCATCCTGTATCGTCAAGGCATGAGCTTTCTTGAAGTATTCCTCCTGTTTGGCCGGATCGAGCTCGTACATCCCTGCTTCGAGCAGACTATCCACCTCCGGGTTGGAGTAATTATACCAGTTAATAGGGGATTCCGAGTGAAGCATGTAGTAGCTGTGATACGCAGGGTGATTCACCCACGCCCGGAAGTAGTGTATGAAGAGGGGAAGCTCTTTGGCATTGAGCTTCTCGAAAAAGGGCGCATCCGCCATCTTGTTGACTGTCACGTTAATCCCTAGCTCCGAGAGGGCTGACTGAATCCAGACAGCTACCTCGACCCAGTTCTCCTTGGTCGCCAGCACGGCAATCTCCTGGGGAGGAAATCCCTCTCCGTTGGGATAGCCGGCCTGGGCCAACAGTTCTTTAGCCTTCTCCACATTGGTCTCATAGCCATACTGGTCCCACTGGCTCTGGTCGAAGTATGGCATCAATGTTGGAACGGGGCCATACAACCGGTCGGCATAGCCATAGTAGGCCTTTTCGATGAGAGTATCGTATGGAACAGCATAGGAGAAAGCCTGACGTACTAGCTTGTTGTCAAAGGGTGGAATCTTATTGTTCATACCCAGGAAGTTGTAACCGATGGTGGGCACGGCGTGAACGATGATGCTTGGATCTTGCTCTAGCTCTGGCAGATCCTTAGGCGGAATACCCATAGCCACGTCCACATCACCCCTCTTCAGGACAGCAAGTCGGTCAGGGCCACTTGGGACGAACTTGACGATGTGTCCAGCGTTCTTCAACGAAGTTGGGTCCCAGAAATTAGGGTTAGGCCTGAGCACAAACTGAACACCGGGCTCCCAACTTTCCAGGAGATAGGGGCCGGCACCTAGACTGTGAGTCCTATACCAGGTGGATGCCCACGGATCATCGGCAGTGGCATGCTCCTCACTCCAATCCTTGTTCAGGATGCCCATGTCCACACGAGTGATTACCTCCATTAACACCACGTAGCGCTTGTTGGGCTTGATCTGAAGAGTGTGGTCATCCAGTTTGACTATCTGATCGGGGGAAGTGAGGGCCATCATATCCATAGGACCCTTGAGTGATCCCGCCCTCCCAACGGCACGGTCGAAGGTGTATTTCCAGTCCTCCGCTGTTACCGGTGCCCCATTAGAGAACTTAGCGTCTTTACGCAAATTGAAGGTTACACTCTGAAGATTATCGGCGACCTCATAGGACTCGCAGCCATAGGGAACGAACTTCATATCGTCTTGGAGGATCTCACCCTTATCACCGGCTACCCAGGCGTAGTCAGTGGGCCGATGATATACATTAGCCATGTGCATATAAGCTGCATCCGAGACAAAGTCCTGAGCATCTAGGTTGTCGATATCTTGATCGAAAGCCCATACTATTGTCGGAAGTTCTGTTGATGGCGTTTTGGTTGGAACAACTGCAGGTGCCGTCGTTGGCGTGGGGGCTGCGGGACTGGGAGCTGGTCCACAACCGGAAAGCATTGAAGCCGCATTGATCCCAGTTGCTGCCCCTATGCCAATCTTGGCCATATCACCCAAGAACTCCCGTCTGGTGCGCTTCCGCTCGAAAAGTCTGTCGTTCCTCCTCTCGGTTCCCATTGTCAAACCTCCTTTTGGCAAGACAATATTTGGGGCGGTATCACCCCGATCGATTTGCAGCACAAGCGTCCACAGTCAGCGTTACCTCATAGATCACCCTCCTCCGATTGGCTTTGACCAGGTGGACAGCATGTTCTCACTGCAACGCTAATCCCTCCTTTAGATATCCCCTCCAGTTGAACCGGGGTTTGAATCCTAGCTCTTCTTCTGCCTTGGAAATATCCCACAGCGCTCTATGCGGCTCTCGCAAGAAGCCAGCGGTATTCTTGATTAGCTCTACGTCAGAGTAAAATTCTCGGACCAAGTCAAGGGAGGGCACCTCAGTACACACATCCTCAGCGCCTACGTTGTAAACGTGCCAACCCTCAGAAATCTTCTCCAACGATAATCGAATGATTTGCACCACGTCGCGAACGTCTACGTAGCTCCAGATCATGTCCTTATTTTTCTCTGGCTCCTCGATCCCTTCCATAAACATCTTGGTCGACGGCCTGATTTCAGGGAACCAGACGGGGGCCATCCGCAAGCAGGTCATGGCGATATCGTATCTCTGGCTGTAGGCGTAACAGATCTTCTCATCTATCAACTTGCTCAGGCCGTAGCTATCATCTGGCTTGAGCGGGTGCACCTCGTCTACCGGAAAGTAATCAGGAACGAAAGGGTTCTTCCAAAATATGAAGCCTACCGCACAGATACTGCTCGCACAGACCACTTTCTTGACGCCAGTTTCAGCGGCTGCCTGCAGAACATGAAATGTGCCTGTGCAGTTAATGTCCCATATGTTCTTGGCTTCGCCCGTGTCAATCGGAATCGCTCCCAGGTGTATGATGGCGTCTACACCTTCCACGGCTCTAAGGACCTCTTCGAATACCGTTAGATCTCCACGTATGAACTCAAGTTCATCAGATATCGGCTCCAGTAGATCAAAGCTTCTGATCTGGTGGCCATCTTTCAAGTCAGCTATTACGTGCTTGCCTATCCACCCAGAGCCTCCTGTGACCAAAACTTTCATCGTTGTAGCCCTCCTATCCACAGAACTGAATTTCGGTCATCTGATAGGTATGCTCTTAAACTGTTGAACTACTTCCTTCACAGCCCTTTCAACCGGAATTCTCTCAATGCTAGAAGCTCCGACGAATCCCCGGGCATCGGTATTCTCGTACAGATAGCGCGTATCTTCAGGTTCCGCAAAAGGTCCTCCATGCGCCAGGCAGATGATTTCGGGATTAACGCCCCGTGCTGCCTCGATCATCGCTTGCAGCTTCTCGGCAGCGTAAGCCATGCCTTCACTCCACTCAAAGCCTACCAAACCACCCGTCGTGGCTCCTACGTGAGCGACGATAGCGTCAACACCTGCCTCAGCCATGTCCCTGGCTTCGTCTGGATTGAAGACATATGCCATCGTGAACATGTCCCAACTCCTGGCCAGTCGCATCATGTCAATCTCTCTGTCCCACCCAAATCCCACTTTGTCTCTCATTCGACGCTCATCGTCATACAGGGCGACGGTGTAGTAGTTTATTATGCCCGTGTAACCCGCTTCCACGAATTTGGTGAGCAGACGCGTCAAATCAATGTATTTGGGGTCGGCCGCGTGTACCCCTCCAATAACCGGGGTATCCCGAACCACGTTCAGGATCTCCTCCGCCATAGCGAGGGTCACAGGGTTAGAATCAAGATAGTTGCTAGTGGGCAGCCCCCAGATTCGGTACAGCCCGCTGCTGTAAACGACTATCAAGTCGGCACCGCCCAACTCGGCACACTTGGCAATGATCCCTGCGCTGGCGCCAGCCCCAATGATTGGTTTCCCCTCATCCAGTGAGGCTTTAAGCCTCGCTAAGACTTCTCCCCGTTTGTACTTCAGTTCCGGCATTGTTTCCCTCCTCTCTGCTGGCTGCCTTTTGTGCCAGTTTACAGAAGACGTCGACTGTTCTTTCTGCAAAGAGATTGTCATTGATGTGACAATCGACTTGGATTAATTGTATGTGGGCTTCAAGATGGCGCTCCAGACTACGTACAAATGCTGTGTCAGCCTCGGGGTCGAAAAACACCTCTCCCTCCCGGTCATAGGCTGAAAAGCCACGCAGCGGGATAACCACGGCTACAGGGCTGCTGGCTCTATTCAATTTGGCTGCTACAATGGTACCCAGTTCAGCATTCTCGTTGGCTGTGGTTCTCATCAGAGTCACTGTCGGAGCGTGCTGATGCAGTTTGCGATCCTTGAAGTGTGAAGGGACCGTTTGTAACATCCCGAAGTTAACCATATCTATCGCGCCTGGAACGACGACCTGAGGGATTCCGACCTTGCCAGCAGCTTCCAGCCTATTGGGACCGGCACTAAGAATCCCTCCTACGAGCTCATCTGCCAGCTCGCTGAGAGTTAGATCCACCACACCTGAAAGACCCCCATACTGCACCGTTTCCTCCAGCGCTCTACCGCCTGCGCCGGTCGCTGGAAAAGTGACCACTTCATATTCCCTGCCTTCCAATAGTTGCCTCGATTTCATCACGGCTGGAGTCGTAGCTCCGAAGGAGGTCATCCCTACGATAGGCTTGGATATCTCCTCCCGGCCTTTAGAACGCACCATACTCGCTATGAGTGTGGCAGCTTGTCTCAGAAGCCTTCTCGTGATCGCGTTAAGGCCCAGCAAGTCGACCACCGTGGGCATGAGCACTATGTCCCTTATCTCCCCGAAAGAGGCTAGATCACCTGCTGAAGTTAGCATCACCTTGGGCACCCCCAAGGCCAGGGGGCTCATAGCTCCCATCCCAATAGCGGTTCCTTTAGCACCTCCTATCGCTAGAACTCCTTGTAGCCTTCCTCTCTCGTAGAGCCCGGCTACTACCTTTGCTGCACCGATCATCATGGCCTCAGTTGATTCTCGGGGGTCTCGCCGATCCACGAGTTGCTTGAGATCGAACCCTCCAGCGGCAGCTACCTCCTCGCGGGTCAAATCTGCCTTTAGCGCCGGCTGACCTAAGACGCCAACGTCAACCAGAACCACTTGCAGTCCAAGTTCGGCTACCTGATCGCGCAGGTATGCAATTTCCTCGCCTTTGGTGTCCAGGGTCCCAAGGATAGCAATGCTTTCTCCAGCCACTCTAATAATGGCCCTCACCTCTTTCTTAAGATCCAGACAAGCAATCAGTCAGTCATCTATTTCCCTGGCAAAACGCGAACCTTCGGCAACAGCCTCCAATATCGTGCGCGGCTTTCTGCAATCGCCGATCACAAAGCACTTGGGCACCATCCCCTGCAGTTTATCCACCAGGTCTCGATTCGGGACCGATCCCACGGCCAGAACGATCGTATCTGCTGGGATTACCTTCTTCTCCCAATTCTCACCAATGACAAGGGCTCCTTCCTCATTCACCCCATCAAACTTGTTCCTGGTCAGAGTTTGCACTCCATATTTTTCAAACGTCTCCTCAAAGAAGAAACGGAAGGAGGCATCTATTTCAGCGCCTATCTTGTCCAACATTTCCACCAGAGTGACCTGCTTGCCTTGCTCTGCCAAGTGGGCCGCCACCTCACAGCCCTGATGACCAGCTCCGACAACCACCACGCGCTCTCCTACGGCAACTCTGCCAAGAAGCACATCAACAGCGGTCACAACATGGTGTCTATCAACGCCAGGCAGGCTTGGGATGCGAGATGTTGCCCCTATAGCAATGAACACTGCATCCGGCTCTTCGCGAGACAGCATTTCGCCAGTGAATTCCGTGCCGAGTATAACCCTGACCCCCAACTTCTCCATCTGGTTAGTCAAGTACGTAGTAAAGGCGCTGATATCGGCCTTGAACCAAGGAACGGCTGCAGGTATCATTTGGCCACCCAAAGATTCTTTCTTTTCGTACAGGGTGACCTCGTGTCCCTCCAGGGCGGCTACTCTGGCGGCTTCCATACCAGCAGGCCCGCCACCGAGAACCAACACTTTCTTGGGAGACTGAGTCTTCTTAATGCGATATTCACGCTCACGTCCAAGAGCAGCATTCACGGTACACAGCATCCCCAAGTCCAGACTAATGCGCCCGATGCATCCCTGATTACAGGCAATGCAGGGCACGATATCATCAATCCTGCCTTCTTGAGCCTTCTTAGGGTAATCTGGATCGGCCAAGAGTGGCCGGCCAAGAGCCACCATATCTGTCTTTCCTTCCCTAAGTATCTGCTCGGCCACGAATGGGTCCGTGATCTTTCCCACAGTAATGACAGGGATGTTAACCACGCTCTTGATCTCTGCGGCCAGATCAGATAAGCACCCTTTCTCCATTGCCATAGTCGGGAAAGTCCAGTTCTCCGATTCGTAGATGCCAGCAGAGACATCGAGGGCATCCACTCCAGCATCTTCCAACTTCTTGGCGATCAACTTACTTTCCTCTATAGTGAGACCACCCTCGACGTAGTCAGCACCATTAAAGCGCACGAGGATGGGATAATCAGGGCCTACCAGTTCTCTCGTACGCTTAATCACCTGTAACAGAAACCTCATCCGATTCTCCAGGGAGCCTCCATAAGCATCCGTTCGCCTATTGGTGTATGGTGAAAGAAAAGAGGCAAGGAGATAGCCATGGGCCGCGTGAATCTCGACTGCGTCAAAGTGGGCCATCTTCACCCTGAGGGCCGCCCTGGCGAACTTCTCCACCAACCCCTCGATTTCTGCCACTGTCAGAGGCCTGGGAACTGTGCCACTTCCTAACCATGGCACATCAGACGCTGAGATCATCTCTTCTCCCTCTAACGCGGCCACGGTGGTCTGTCTTCCCGCATGATTAATCTGCACAGCAACCTTGGCACCATAGGCCTGGATTTCCTCTGCTAGCTTGTTCAATCGGACAATGAACCGATTCTCATCGATGCGCATAGGCTTGACCCCAACCTTGCCCCGCGGCCACTCAATGGCCAGGTTATCGATGATAATCAGCCCCACACCTCCCTTGGATCTAGCCACGTGATAGTCTATGTGACGTTGCGTGGTAGCCCCAGTTTCATCTCCCAATTTCGAGTCGATAGGAGCAAACACAAACCGGTTACGCACTTTCATTTGGCCAATCTTGATCGGCTCAAACGCATTTTCTAATTTCATTTTTGCCCCTCCTTGTGTGCTACGTATTTGGTGATCTATCGTGGACGAGCGATCCCCACCGTTGGGCGGGTACTGGAATTATGAGAGTCCCAGTGTCGGGCATGAGGTTTATAAAGAATTGTTCGCTGATTATGGTTCGCTTTTCAGTAGAAACTCTATTTTGAGTTTTGCCACACTCTCTGGCGGCTTGCCGCCTAAGCTCTCACAAGTGTCAGGTCGAGGAGTTCGCATAGCTTCTCCAGTTCAGACGCAATTTCACCATAAGCCACGACTATGTGATGTTCGAACCCTCCTCCGACCAAAGCATCGACGAACTGCGCCGCAGGTACGCTCAGGTGTACGTCAGCCACATTGCCCCTGACCGGGCCTTTGTGCTTTATGATTTCCCCCGAAGCTACGAACATCCTGAATTTTCCTTCATGGGGTCGAGATATCTCAAAAAGGGTTACGGCTCCAGGTTTCAAGGGAAACTCCAAGGTACAGCCGCTATTATCATAGAATGTCTTGCGTACCTCTACCTTTTCGCTCCCTTTGAGGGCCAGCGGCGCGGCACCACAATGCCACAACTTAAGTAGCTGCTCTTTTTCCAATACGGTATTGATATCCGCTCCAAAGACTGGGGATTGGGTGAGCCAATACCCTAGAGCCATGCTTATCCCCGCGAGGGGATCATTTTCACAGCTACCCATGACACCTTCATCCATAAGTCTTGAAAATGCTACACAAGGAGAAAGGCCGTAATATTGTCTCAGATCTGGCCAGCACCTGATTCCGATGATGTCCAGATCTTCCTGCGACACAATCTCTTTTATGGCAGAGTACAGTCGAACAGCATTCCGCAGATCATCTTCAACCACGCCATCCAGGTGAAAAACAGGATCCCTGAAACTATTCGCTGATTCGACAATGCTCGCTTCCTGAACCTTCTCGTACTCGGCTATGAGGCGGAGAGAGTCGAGAACTACCATGTCAGGCCCCAGTCGCCTTACTGATATCTCACTGGCACCTGTGCTTATCAGTCCGGGGCATCCGAGCCCGACCACCCCGACGCGGAAACTTTTCAACATTCGAATCACAGTGGTGACTCGCGCCCACTCCCTCAGTTGGTCAAGGGTATCTGTATTCTCAATGGACCCCACTACATATCTGAAGGACACTCCAATTCTCATCAAGTTACTGGCAGTGCAGGTCACACCCGCCAGAGGCAGGTATTCAGACTCACCCACGATGCCCCAGAGAAGCAGTGGCGCGTGAAGGTCACGGGCCACTGCTATAGGCAAGTCCTCCCTTACCCAGTCCCGGAAGACAAGAACAGCCAAGTCAGCATCGGCGACATTCACCTCTGCAATAGCTTTTTCGACTTGCTCTGTGGATCTCACCGACACTCCACAAGCGATATCAAGCCCGGTGCTTTCCAATTTGCTGAGGCTGTAATGCTTACGTTCTTCAGCCAGAGACTCGTCTAATAGGAAAGAAAAGAAGACAACAGCCACCCTAGGATTTCTGATCTCTATTGTCATATGTCATCTCTTCAAACTGAACTTCTGTCAACTCAGACTGGGCATTCGCAGAGCAATACATGGGAAATTGAGGGGCACATCCGAGAGGTTGATGCCGCCAAGGCCCCAACACGGTCACGACATCACCTGGGGGCATGATCAGCGTATCTATCCAGACTGCCAGGCAACTCAAACCTGGGCTAATTCGTCGACCATACTTGGCCTAATATCGAAAGTTCTTCATTGCCTGCTGCGGATGCACAACCCAGCCGAGCACTTACAATCCTTGCCCCAGCTTGCACCAGTCTCTCTAGACAGCGCCAACGTTCGCTACTTCGGACATGTATAGCAGGAACCGCGATGCTGAGTGCGGCTACTGGAAATTCGTTATGATCCTTGATGACAGATGCAACCGCCTGAACCCCAATTCTTGACTCCTCTCTATCATAAGCAATACCTTTCTCTGTTACCTTGGCAAGACTTTCCTTAAGGGTTTGCTTGCTGGTTATTGTGTAAGGAGTCCAGCGTTCCAGATATTCATGTGGATACAGAACATCCAGTTCGTCAAGCGATAGCTCCGCCAAGATGGTCTTGCCCAGCGCAGTCCCGTGGGCTGGCAGGTGAGTTCCAACCGGGTTGACGATCCTGACCACTTGATCAGAGGTCTTCTTGTGTATAAACACAACATCTGTTCCCATCAGAATCGCGAGGCTTACCGCTTCTTCGCAGAGTCGATTCATCTGTCCCATAACAGGGTCTGCAATTTGGATGAGATCAAACTTATCTATGTATCTGCCCACCAGGTCAAACAACTTGGTACCTAGACGATAGGTTAGACTGACCCTGTCCTTAATCACATACTTTCTTTTGCATAGCGTCGACAAGAGTGCGTGACAGCTACTTGGGGGGATGAGGAGATACTGATTGATGTCCTTCAGTGACAAGCCCTCGGGATAACGTGCGAGAAGTTCGAAGATGTCTATCACTCGGTTAGCTGATTTATTGTCGCGCATGATTCGATACACTCACCAGGAAATCAGAACGTACGAGACAAGCTACCAAGATGTCTTTCACATATGTGAATTCAAATTCATATACGTGAATCAAGTAAATTATATCACACAACGTCTCGATTGTCAATACCTGGCCCATCAGAGTCACACAGGTACAGACCTCACAGCGTATTTGAAAATTCGGGCGATTAGACTTCCGAGGTCTAGGGGAGAGCTTCTGGGCTGACGAAATTGTAGGTTTTCCAGGATTTTTGACAGACGAAGTTTGCCATCGGAGACCTCGGAAGTCTGAAACTCGATTTTCAAATAGCCTCTCATATGGGAGAGCTCATCTAGAGCCCGCCAAGCCGCGGGGCGGTCGGATTTCGAACGATCACCAACTTGCGACATTTGTTGGGTGTGGTATCCTACGGCTATCTTGTACAGGGCGAAGCATACTTCGACCCCACTTATACAAACCTGCATAGTGAATCAAAGGCAGAGGTGCTCCAGATGAAACTATTGGTTGCTACCAATAATCACGGCAAGCTGAAAGAATACCGGCATTTGCTGCGCGATCTGTCCTTGGAGATCACCGGTCTGCGTGAAGAGGGGATTGACTTCGAGCCAGAAGAAACGGGCTCCACCTTTGAGGAAAATGCCATACTCAAGGCCAGGGCCTTTGCGCAACGGAGCGGGCTGCTAACGTTGGCCGACGACTCGGGGCTGGAGATTGACGCATTGGATGGCGCGCCAGGGGTCCACTCGGCACGCTATGGCGGGACCCATCGGGACGAGGACGAGCGGCGCTGCCGGCTGGTGTTGGGCCAGTTGGATGGGATACCCTGGGCCGAGCGGACCGCTCGCTTTCGTTGTGTGGTGGCCGTTGCCGCGCCTGGCGGCCGGGTGGAGACAGCACAAGGGAGGATAGAAGGGATCATCGCTTTTGAGCCCCAAGGCAGACACGGCTTTGGCTACGATCCCATCTTCTTCATTCCAGAGTTCAATTGCACGATGGCGCAACTACCGCCGGAGACGAAAAACCGCATCAGCCATCGGGCCAGGGCAACTCAGGCGGCGCTGCCCATCATCCAACAACTCATATAATACCCACGTTTTGCGCTTTACGTTTAGCGCAGGCGGAAGTAGATGCGTCCTCCCAGCGCCCCAAGGGCGATCGAAATCACCGTCCCCCCCACCCCGCAGGCCATCATCGCCGACAGAATCGAGCCTGCCAGCCGGATGATGTCGGGCCTGAACCCGATTTGCGCCAGCGCCTCAAGCTGCCCAGGAGAAAATTGGGCCAGTACCCCTTCGCCTAGATCGGGGAAGAGGATACCAAAGGCAGCAATCACCATCGCCGCGATCCCCCCACCGATGCCGGCCACAAAGCCGGCCACAGCACCGTTTGTCACCGCCTGGCGGCGGGTCTGGATTTCGCCTTCGGCCAGGACACCGGCCAACATCCCGGTGCCGACCCAGGCCACTACGAAGCCCAGAATGACCAGGCAGGTGCCCAGCGGGAAGGGGATGGGGACAAAACTGATTAACAGGACTACCAGTAAGCCGATGCTGCCTGTCAGCCCAGCCTTCAGTCCCGCTGGCCTTATCGCTCGCGCGCCCTTTTCTCCCTCGTTCTCTGCCCCTTCCGGGTTCCTGACTACTGCCCGACGGCTTTTCATTGTCGTCTCCATAGTGTCACGTTCCCCCTCAAGGCCCCTGCCCGGTTCCCGACGCGCAGGGACGAGATTTTCCGTGCCTCTGTAACTACTCAGCCAAGCCTCCCGCAGGTTGCCCAGGAAGGCGATTTTGCATCTCAGAGCTCGAACAAGCCGAGGATTCCCACCATAAACCGGCTAAATCTGCCCCGTGGGGGGCTTTGCTCCAGGAGGCTGAGCAGTTACGTGTCTCCTTTAGAGCAGGCTGGATTATAGCACTGAAGCAGCAAGGGTCATAATTGGACCGAAGAATTTCCAAACCCCGGTATCGGCTGCGAATAGCTTTTCCCCTGATATTCGTCCTTCGTCTTCGCTCATTTGTCCACCCGCGCCTGCGGAGAGCAGCCGTCATATTTTTAACCATTGCGTTGTTTTCGCAACGCCTGCCACACCTTCTCCGGCGTAAGAGGGATGTCCTGAATTTGGGTGCCAATGGCGTCGTACACCGCGTTACCCACGGCGGGTGCCACGCCGTCCAGCGGGATTTCGGCCACTGCCTTCACGCCAAAGGGGTGGCTGGGCTCATAGGTCTCCACGAAGATGACCTCCATTCCCGGCATTTCGTCGGCGCTGAAGATGCGGTAGTCGCCGAAGCGGGGGTTGACCACCTGCCCGCTCTCGTCGAAGGCTATCTCTTCGCTGATCGCGTAACCCAACGCCTGGGCCATTCCCCCCTCAACTTGTCCGCTGGCTGTCGTCGGGTTGACGATGACGCCGCAGTCGAGGGCCATGAGCAACCGGTCTACTGCCACCTGGCCCGTCTCCACATCCACCGTCACCTCAGCGAACTGGGCGGCAAAAGGCGGCGGGCTGACCGGGCTCACGTAGGAGCCCACGCCCATGATCTGGTGCTGATCCTCACTGTGCAACGTGTTGAGGGCAATCTCTTCCAGGCTCACGCTGCGCCCATCAGGCGCCCAGGCCCGGCGATCGTGCAATTGGATATCGTCCGGTTGCCAGGGAGAACCTGAAGCGCCACCATTTCCCCCAGAGGCAGTTCTTAACATTTTGGCAGCGCGGGCGCGGATTTGGGCTGCTACCTGCTCGGCGGCTCGCACGGCGGCGGCACCGCTGATGTAGGTGGTACTGCTGGCGTAGGCTCCCTTGTCGAAGGGAGTGAAGTCGGTGTCGGACGAGTAGACGAGCACGTCTTCCAGAAGGCAGCCTAACACCTCGGCTGCCATCTGGGCCAATACCGTATCGGATCCCGTACCCAGGTCAGTGGCGCCGACCAGGAGGTTGAAGCTGCCGTCGTCATTCATCTTGATACTGGCTGCACCCATGTCCAGGTAGGGGATGGCCGTGCCTTGCATCACCATGGCTATGCCCTGGCCTCTGCGCAAGTGGGGTTTGCCAGGAACTAGATGGTAGTCGGAGGTTTGGGATTGGAAGTTGGAGATTAGAGATTCACCTCGGCGCCAGCCGAAAGCGGCTGCCCCCTGTTGCACCGCTTCCGGCAGGGCGCAAGTTTGGATGACCTCCGGTTTGGGTTCGCGGCCCTCACTCCATACTTTGCTCAGAGGGTGCACGTCTCCGGTCTTGACCGCGTTCTTCAGTCGAAACTCGACGGGATCCCAGCTCATCTCGCGGCAGATGCGCTCCATATGCGATTCGACTGCCCAAAAGCCTTGAGGCACACCGTAGCCCCGGTAAGCACCTGAGGTCGGCTGGTTGGTGTAGACGATGTCGGCGTGGAAGCGGATGCTGGGCGCGTTGTAAAGACTCATCGCCTTGTGGCCGGTGTTGCCGGTCACAGTCAGCGCATGATTGCCATAGGCGCCGGTGTCGGTGAGGACGACCATCTCATTGGCAACGATGCTGCCATCCTCCATCACGCCGGTGCGCATCTTGATGACCATCGGGTGACGACTGGTACTGCCGACAAACTGCTCCTCACGGGTGTACTCCATCTTCACCGGACGGCCGGTGGCAATCGTCAGGTGAGCGCAGGCATCCTCGATCATCACCTCTTGCTTGTTGCCAAAGCCACCGCCGATACGCGGTTTAATGACGCGGATACGCTTGACCGGCAATCCCAGCACCGGGGCCAGCATACGCCGGATGTGAAACGGCACCTGGGTTGAGGTGCGGAAAACCAGGCGGTCGTCTTCGTCCCAGTAGGTGATGCACACATAGGGCTCGATAGGCGTCTGCTGAACGCGCTGCACGGCATATTCCGCTTCGAAGACGTGGTCAGCCTGTTGGATGGCCTGGTCCACGTCGCCCAGGTCAATGCGCAGTTGGGCCGCCAGGTTGCGCTTGGGGTTGGAGTGAGCGAAGCCTACGTAGTCTGGCTCGTCGTGGATGAGCAGCGGATTGTCGAGAGCGTCACGCGGATCGAGGATGGCCGGCAACACTTCGTAGTCCACTTCGATGAGACGCAGCGCCTCTTCGGCGATTTCCTCTGTCTCAGCGGCCACGGCTGCCACGCGGTCTCCAACGTAACGCACTTTGGTATCGAAGCTGAAGCTATCCAGGGGGCCGGGGATGGGGTGGCTCTGGCCTGCAGTGGAGTGAGCCACACGCGGCACGTCCTCGTAGGTCAAGACGGCGTGGACGCCGGGCAAGGCGCGCGCCTGGCTGGCGTCAATGCGGCGGATGCGGGCGTGGGCGTAAGGGCTGCGCAGCAGCTTGCCGATGAGCATGCCCCGCATTTCCACATCGGCAGCGAAGGCCGGCTTGCCCTGGACCAGCTTCGTCGCGTCCACTTTGGGCTCGGGTTTGCCCACCACGCGCAGCCGGTCGGCCTCGGGCACGACGACCATGGTGGGCATGGGGGTCGTCTTGACCGCCACCTCCCCGCCGCCGACGGGTTCGGGTGGGCCCACTTCCCCAGTAAGGGAAGGTGGCTCGAAAAGGCCATGCGGGGCAGGGATGCCTGCGTCGCCTTCACCCTGCGGGTACTCCGCGATAGGCGGCACCTCTTCGCCGCGCAAGGCTGCTGCTGCCCGCAACACCGCCTGCACCGGTTTGACGTAGCCCGTGCAGCGGCAGAGGACACCGCTCAATGCATCACGTACTTGAGTCTCGGTGGGGCTGGGCTCGGTTTCCAGCAGAACCTTGGACGCCAGGACCATGGCCGGCGTGCAATAGCCACACTGGATGGCCCCCGTCTCCACGAAGGCTTGCTGGATCGGGTGCAAATCCACGTTGCCACGCCAGCCCTGGCTGGGGCCGTGCCCCTCGCGGGCAATGCCGGCCACACCTTCGATGGTGGTAACTTCAGCGCCGTCCGCCTGGGCGGCCAACATGGTGCAACTGGTGCGAGGCACGCCATCCACGATCACGGTGCACGCCCCACAACTGCCGTCCTCACAGCCGTGCTTGGCACCAAAGTAACCCTGGCGGCGCAGCACGTCCAGCAACAGGTCGCCAGGAGCGACCTGGAGGATTTTATCTTCGCCGTTGATTTTCAAGGTTATTTCCATGGGTCTGTTTCTCCGTCGAGCAATTCTTGAATTCGGGGACGGATGAAGTCCATCGCTGTTTCAGCACAAGTCACGGCATCATCAGCCTCTTCTCGAGTAAAGGCCACGCCGAACCTAAGCGTATCTGGATAACGAGTATCCGTGTAATACTCATTCAGGGTTATGCAGTATCTGCTTAGCTCCTCAAATGCCTCATCAAATGAGATACAATGACTCAATAGCTTAACCAGATTATGCGTGCGAACAAGCGACAGTTGCTGAGCAAACAAGTAGACCTTGAGGGCCTTTTCAGCAGCTTGCTGGCACGAAAAGCAGGCGTGCGAGAAGAAGCCAAGTTCATATGCTGACTTTGCATGGGCCAGATCCTGTGTAGCTGCCTCCAGCCAGACTTGCGCCAACTCCGTGAAGCGACCGGGGCCATAAGAAGTGGGCAGTTCCTTCAGTAATTCGCCAGCTTCCTCTGTCGCTTCGTAAACGACATCTCCCTTGACTACTTCGTGCAAGAAGGGGTCCTCGCGGCGGAGATAATCTTCGAACGTATCTTGATAATAGATGTGCAGTTGTATCTCTACGTCGCCCGGTTCGTATTGCTCCCAGAGCAACTTGTTCAGGCCGCGCCGTATATCCCAAATCTGGCGTTCATCCGTCCGCTCCACGACGACGCATAGGTCCAGGTCGCTGTGCTCGTTCAGTGTGCCCCAGGCCGCCGAGCCGAAGCGGATAATTTTCACCGGGTTTACTTCTTTTAGAATCTCCACCACCTGGCGAGTGGCCTCATCGTATCTGGTTTTGAGGTCGAAATTTGAAGCTACGTCGCTCATTTTATCCATCCATATCATCAAGGATATTTGGACTACGAAGGTCGCGAAAGACCACGAAAGTCACGAAAGCCTTTCGCACCTTTTCGCGCGATTCGTGGTCCAAACGCTTACCTGCGACAATATCAGAATTAGGAAAGGCTGCCTCACCGACAATTGCAAGGTTTCAATTGACGTCTTGTTATGCCTTGTGACATTGGTCTACTGTCTTTTATTAAGGCCATCAAGTCCTTTGCAAGCTCTCCAGATATGCACAAATACCGACCGGTAAGTCCTTCTGCACTTGCATCTGCACGATGTCCAAAGATTGCATAGGGGGTTATTTTTTTGTCAGATTGGACTCTCTTCAGCACCGCAAGTATTTCGCTGGTGATAGGAATGCCAGCACCTTGAGCGAAGAAGATATTGTCGCACAGAAAGCAACAATCACGGGAAAAGGCTTGACGACGGTCTGCGTTAGATTTGAGTAACAATTGCCTGCCTCGTTTTATTGCGTAAGGGTTGCTGCGGCGATTCGTAAAATCTAAGACCCAATTATCTCCTCTTTCGTGCTCGCGAGAAATGTGCTCATACCCCAAAAATTCACCTGTAGTGTCGTACAGGGGCTTCACATGGAGTGGAGAGAAATGATGAGACCGCATCTCCTGAAACTCAGGGGTAGTCAAGGCATGGTAGGCAGCCTCAAAGGTCATTACTCGGGTGACGCGGCCAGCCCAAACTATCTTTCGGACTCGCTGTCTATTACTACCATTTACCCCCACAACAAATATATCTTCCTTTGGGGTGGAGTCACCTGACTCTTTGAGGTAGCAGTTACAAAGCCACTCCCGCAGTCGTTTCTTGCACGGGCCAAAGAATATTACGTCATCATTTATTCGGTAGGGTACTACACATTCAACATTGTCAGGGTTATGTGAGGCAGCTACCACATAAAGGAGTAAAGTTGTCACTGATCTCCTCCTAATTGTGTACGACAATTAAACGCAGGTCTACACAAACACATATCCCTCCAGCGCATAAGAAGCATTGCTCCCAATAGCCAGACCGCCCGGATTGCGAAGAACCCGAAAGACCGCAGACGCAGCCACTACACTGTCCAGCGCATCCCCCTCGTGATCCACCAGGATGGCCGACCGTAACGGTTCCGGGATGGACAGGGAAGCCCTCCTTTCAATTTCTGCAAGGATGTAGGTACGCGTCCCGTAACGCCCCTGCCCCTTACCTTTGTAGGATTTGTTGAGGTTCTCCCGTTTCAACGTCGAGGCCGGGCAGATTTCCATCACCCACGGTCTCCCCGGCAGGGCAGGCTGCATGGGCAGCACGCAAACCGACCCGTCCCACACTAGGGGGGCGAGCACGTCGCGGATCCCAAAGTAGGTCTGGCGGTAGAGCCGGATATTATAGGGTGAGAAAGGCGTGTGACTCTCCCGGTCGGTGACTCGTTTTAATTCGGAACCACCAGCAATTGTGCGGCAGGCATCTCTAAACGCTTCCGGTTCAGGATAACGATCAGCAAAGGACAAAATGAAATCCTCCCAGGTATCCTCTGTGACTAGCGTTTGTGGCAGCCCGAAGGGGAAGTCGAGTCCAAAGGCACTGGCTGCCTCTCGCTGAACAAAATCCCGCAGCGAGGCCAGGCAGCGGTCACGGTCCTGCCTCGCCTGCACTTGGGCCGCAAGCGCAGATGAGCCTGGCAGGTCTGCCGCCCGGTAGCAGGCTTCAATGCGCAAAGTATCGCCTTCGATCACACCCCTGGTGATCCATATTTTCTTGCCTGCGCTTGCGGCGCCGCTGAAGTCAACACCATAGACCTGGCGTGGATGGCTAGGTGAATGCAACATCATTTTGCTCTTATGTTGGCTTTCCGCTCCCGGATATGCCGGTTCTGTTTGTGACTACTCTATCGCCCCTACCTGACGTAAATAGCGTTCCAGGCGAGTAACGAAGCGTTCGGCGTCGTGCACGATTTGAGCTGTGGTTGCTTGATCCAGAGGCCTGACCAGGTCCTTGTAATCCTGTTCATCGCGC
>CAYTNQ010000013.1:0-54728 GCA_964439175.1 uncultured Anaerolineales bacterium
GATAACAGTTTAACATTAATTGTGAGCCATGTCAATAACTTCGTTATCGAGTTGACAAATCAAATTACAACCGTCTATAATGAAACAAATGGCCTAAATAAAGCGAGGCAGCATGGCACATATTGAAAATCGATTTCGTGAACTGCTGGAAATAAAACAGCGGCAGGACAAGCGTAAATGGACTTATCGGGATATCTATGAGGAGACCGGTATTTCCCCTGCTACGCTGTCGCGCTTTGCCCAGCAGACACATAATCAATATGGCAGCGAGGCTCTCGCAAAACTTTGTGAGTTCCTAGGCTGCACTATTGGTGAGCTTCTGATATTGGTAGACGATGACGATCAGGGGCAGCCGGTGGCCGTCGCGCTGGCATAGCAACACGACGGCCCGGACCGCCCCGCCCGCTCGCGGGGCGTATCCTAACCGCATTCTAACTGCATAAAAAATTTCGTGCTATGGAACGAATGAGCGCGAGGCACCTTAACAATTCACAAAATTTCGACCACTTTGCATCCAGCCCTCTTTTGATGATAGACTAACGGTATCATCTAATGCTTTTGTTTGTGGGGGTACAAATGCCAAATAATGATCCGGCAGTCACCCAGGCGGCGGAGATGTGGAACCAAGGCCAAAGACGCGAAGCTATGCGCATTTTGGTGAATCGCGTTGAACAGTTAGCTGATCATATCGAAAATACACCTATCCCGCATAGATCGGGGACATTTCGAGGGTTTATTCTCGGGACATTAACTATTTTTGTGATAGGGGCAGCTTTTCTAGTTTTATCTAATCGCATAGATTCAGATGATAATAAGCAATCACTTATTGCCACTCAACCCGTCGCTGAAACAGAATTCACTGGAACTTGCTATTCCGCCACAGAATGGCTGAATTACGCAGCAACCCCATTGATTGAATTTATAGTTACTGCCGAAAATGGACCATCCGATTTTTATGATCCCGGAGAGTTATTAAATTTCGGAAACGAGCTTAAGGGATACCAACAACAACTTGAAAGCGTCAATGTTCCTTTTTGCGCTGCTGTAACTCAAAAACAGTTACTGCTTGCCCTAGGGAGATATCAAATTTTCTTTCTTGCGAAGGGTTATGAATTACAAAATGGCGAAGCCTTTGAAGGAGTACACTATCAAGATCGCCTTGAAGAAGCCGAAAGTACTTTAGCAGAGGCTTATGCCGAAATTGAAATTTTAACAGGATTCGATATGAGTGAATTTTCTATTGAAATCAATGGATAGTGATAATGATTTTTATTCGCGCGATAACTGTCTTAATTGCAGCCTTTGCGACGCTGGCCGGCGCATTGGCGATTGTGGCCTATTTTGGCAATAACGATTATGAACAAACCCAGATCGCCGTCACTGGCCTTGCCGCAGCTTTTCTGCTAATTGCCATTTTAATGGCGCTGGTAAATGTATTGAGCCAAGTTGAAGTTATGTCTTCGAAGTTGGACAATATCGAGGCTTACCTGGCACAGATGGACTATCGCGATCAGGAAATGGCTAAATGGCAGGTAGCGCAATCAAAGCGCGAGAATCAAAGGGGTTGAGCAGACGCTATCTGGAAACATTACCAGATAGCCGTCTCAATGTGACACTTATCACCCCAGTGACGCGCTGAATGTCACTGCTTGCAGAAATGAATACGAGTCACATCTCTATTACACGAAATTTTGTGCTATTGTAGGAATCGGGCCGAATAAAAAAATCCCGACGGTGATCGGGATTTTGGGGAGAACACTGAGGAACTCCTAACCTGCCTCAGTGTAGCATCAGTATGTACTGGTGTCAAACCTCCTATAACCTAAATCAGCATTATTTACCTAAATTTTACGCAGATTTAGGCTGTTAAGCAACCTATTTGAGGCCCCATAAAGGCGCACGGCTCGGAGCTTGTCTCTCCGAGCCGTGCAGGGCACCTTACAAATTGAATACTTGGACACCAATAAGCAAGGGTGCAAACCACGATTTGAGGACCCAACCGATCCAAAAACCACGAAAAACTGTCGGGGCGCCCGGATTTGAACCGGGGGCCTCACCGACCCGAATGGTTTTTGAAAATCAGCCGGTCCTCCAAATGTGAAAGTCCTCTTGCTTATTTAGAGATAGCTGCTTGGTTGCTTCATGCAGGTCTGAATCGTAGACCTCCGAGCCGTATCGCATGGTAACGCTAATATCTGAATGACCGACGTAGTCACGCACGACACGCGGGTCTTCGCCCGCTCGTAGCAGTGTTTTGATGACGAAGTGTCGAAACGCGTGTGCGCCAATCGTCCGGTCTAGACCGGCATCAACGCACCGACGGCGAATCATTTGCGATATGCCAGGCGCTGATAGCGGATCGCCGCGCACGCCAACAAACACGAAATCGTGCAGCACGGCAGGCCGTCGATCCAGATAGGCAAGAATGGCCCGGGTCGTCTCTGGACCATAATAAATCCAACGGCGCTTGCCTCCCTTCCCCTTTCTTATCAACGCTCTGGTTTGATCGAGTTCCAGATCATCCAGGTGCAGGCCGGCAATATCGCCGGCGCGGCAGCCAGATTGTGCCAGCAGCAGGATGATCGCCCAGTCGCGCGGTTTGTACCGCGCAGCTCCGAGAATCTCCTGAATCTCATGGGGTGTGGCCGTTTTGCCCGCCGGGTGCTGATCTGGCTGGCGCACATCCAGGAATCTCGCGGGGGATAGCGTCATGTATTCGCGTTTGACGCACCAATTAAAAAACGCCTTGATGGTCTTCGCGATTTTATAAATTGTAGCCTGGGAGAGCTTGCCCTTCTCCGTTGGCCGTTTCGAATGTCCCGCATAGCGGGTTTTGCGTTCGCGCAAATCGAAAATGTAGGCGTCGAGGTCTTCGGGGGTGACCAATTCCAACGGTCGACCAGGACCAATTTCCTCCACAAACGGCAATAAGATTCGCCGGTAGGTCGTGAGCGTATTCTCAGCCCGATCTACCAGCAAATAAGCCTTAAGTGCATCCCTTAACTTCATTTCAATTGCCTTTCTGGTGTCCAAGTATTCATCAGTTTAGCACGACTAGCACACTCGTACTAGCCGGGTAAATCGTTTGGTTTCGGGAGTTGGGATAACGATGGACGAGAAAGAACTACTCATGCAGGTGGCGGCGGCTGCGCTCCAGACAGCAGAAGCAGCCCATAGCGAAGACAAGCATCGGGTATGGTATCGCCCGAAGTTTGTCGAGATGGCGGGCAGTGTATTAGCTGCCGTCTTTTTGCAGCGCGTCCAATATTGGGATTCAAAACATAATGGCGAGCCGTTCTATAAGTTTAACGCGCCGTCCCCTGATAACGAGGAATATGCCGAAGGGGATTCGTGGCAGGAGGAACTGTGCTTTACCCGGCGTGAATTTGACGGCGCGCGTGCAAAAGTGGCCACCAAAATCAAACAGGGTACCAGCCGAGCGGAGGCCTTCGCCTGGTGCACCGAGGATGGCAAGCTGCAATCGCCGGATCACCTGATCGTCTACTGGACGTCCAACAACTTGACGTACTACCAGCTCAATCGGATTCTGTTCAAGGGGTACTTGCTAAGGGTTTACAGTGAGCTACCGGATGTACAAATTGTACATTACTTAGGAATGCTCACTGGTGACATTCCATATAGAATGCACGATTCGGACATTCCTAATGGAAAGCACAAATCCGCCATTCTTCAAGGGATGGATCATTTGCGCATTCTTCAAGGAATGGACATATCCGCCATTACATATTCTATAGAAATTCCATCAAAGATTCCTTTAAGGGATTCTTCAAAAATTCCAGCAGAAATTCCACCAACATCATCGGGCGAGTCTGATCATCCAGACGATCAGCCCGGTGACCCAGAAAGTGACGTGTGCGCTGGCGAAGAAACTGCCGACCCTACCACCTCGCCTGATGTTGATGATGAAATTCAAAAATTCATTTTGCCTGAGATCAAAAAGCTTCAGTTTCCACCCGATCTTCAGGCCAAACTGCTGTCGCGCGGATATGACTACGCGCTAGGCGTGGCGCGGGCTGCCCAGAAGGGGCGAGATCCCGGGGCGCTGGCACGACACCTGATGGATAACGGTGGACCGCCGGATGAGCAGCTTGAATGGGCACAAAAGGCGATTGAGCTGCGCACGCTTGATCCGGCCCTAATTGACAGCGCGGAAAAGCTCGACGATCCCGACGGCGATGAAGCCTGGATGGATGAGCAAGGGCTAACCACAGAGCAGCGCGAAGCATTTAAAAGGTTGCGTGAATGGTCCGGATCGATTCATGCGCGTTTGCAGTTCGAACAGGGGGAATCAGTTTCATGACGCTATCTAGACGGCAGGTGGCGCTGCTTGATTTTATCGAGTTTTCCATTACCGAGCGCGGCTATGCACCGGTGATTCGCGAGATGTTTGCCGCGACCGGCTTATCGTCGACGGCCACACTGACCTGGCATCTTCAGGCTCTGGAGGACCACGGCTATATCGAACGGGACCGAGGCGCACGGGCCATTCGTCTGCTGCGTGGATCGGATGGTGTACGGCGCGAGTTGCACCTGGTCCGGGTGGATGTGGACGATCCCGAAAACAATTCGGACAAAGGAGAAATTGAGTATGACGAGATTTGACCAATCGCAA
The DNA here is from genome assembly GCA_964439175.1 of uncultured Anaerolineales bacterium. Lineage (GTDB taxonomy): Bacteria > Chloroflexota > Anaerolineae > 4572-78 > NAK82 > CAYTNQ01. The sequence continues at coordinate 4,634 of CAYTNQ010000013.1, forward strand.
GCTGTGGCTAATGGAGCCGACGCGGCGCTGACACGATTGATTCGGCGGGGCGTGCAATTCGAGGAATTACTCGATGCGCTTTTGTACTATGCTGATTTCCTGATTGAGAAGGGCGCTGATAGCGCGCCGCGCATTGCCCTGGGCAGCCATAATCAGTGGTTTGTGATTCAGACAAACGGACTCGACCAAAAGCAGTGCAAAAGTTTGCATGAAGCCGTTTTTGAATTTCTGGATCGGTTGATTGCTGCTGCTACGGCGGGTAAAGAAGGGCCTGATAAGGCTGAACGGCTGAGGGAAATCAGGGAGATGTTATCTGGCACTTTAGGGCCATTGGCCATTGAGGGGCAGGTGCCCACGCTGAATGGCCTGCCCGTTTACTTGGATAAATCGATTACCTCATTAGACGAGGCCACAAAATTTATCCTGGTGGCGACCTCTGATGATGACGACGTCGTTTGATCACTACTGCCAGTTCGTCTCCGGCTACCTGCTGGGTTATGCCGGGCGCACGTTGGCTGAACTGCCCGCCGGTGTCGAGTTCTGGCTGCGGTGGGCGTATGCAAGCGGGCGCAGCGCGCAGAGCGCAGCGGACTTCCTGGCAGACGTACCCTGGCCGGCCAGGGCGACGCTCGATGCCGATCCATTAGTGCCGCGATGGCGAAAGGAGGTGCTGGGGCATTTAACACACATGCAGATCGTAACTGGTTGATCGTGGAAGTAGGTTATGAGTTTGCCGGGCGGCAGGGGAAGTGCCGTCCGGTTATCTGGAAACATTACCAGATAGAAGGAGTTATTCGTGATTGATTTGCCGCGTTATAGCTGGGGCCAATGGCCCGAACACCTGCTGACCAAAAAGCAGATGAGTGATGCCGGATTCCAGACGGGTAAGAATCTGCCCGAACCGGCTGCATTCGTCTATCGCAGCAAATCGCCCGACGGGAAGATGTACCTCTATGACAAAAATCAGGGGGTGCCCAAGCGCCAGATGAGTGATGCCCAGAAAAAGGCGCTGGAAAAAGCGCAGCACCAGGCCGAGATCATCTGGAGAAACTGCTCGGTATGCGGACGCTATATCGAAGAAGGCACACGCAAGCGGATGGAGCCGCGTATGGGTGGCTGCTGCTTCGTCTGCCACGATCACGACGATGCCGTGAAGTCGGCGCGGGACCTGGTCGCCAAGAAAGGGTACCTGATCCTCGATACGGAAACGGTCGAGCTGCACGGCGAGATTTGCGAGATCGCCGTCGTCGATGCCGACGGCAAGACGTTGCTCAACTCGCTGGTGCTGCCGCGCCGTCCCTGGGTGAATGTCACCAGTGGTGCGTTGCGAATACACGGCATCACGGTGCAGGAAATCGTGCGCAAAGCGCCGCAGTGGCCGGTCGTGTGGCGCGCATTGAGCAAACTTATCGCCCAGACTCCCCTGGTGCTGACTTACAACGCCGATTACGACCAGGGCGTCGTTAATCTGATGAACCGGCTGTGGGGAATCAAGGAACGGGTCAAATTTACGTGCCTGATGGAATGGTACGCCCAGTTCGCGGGCCGCTGGCACGAGTATTACCGGAACTACAGCTACGTCGCGCTGAATGGTGGGCACCGCGCCCTGGGTGATTGCCTGGCCGCGCGTGACTGCCTGATCGAGATGGCAAACGCCAAGTTGAAAACGGAGACAAGTTAGATGGAAAACGAAATTCTCAAGGCGGCGCTGGCATACGCCGCACGCGGTTGGTTCGTGCTGCCGCTCAATCCGGTCAGCAAGGTTGCCGCTGTCCTTTTGCCTGAGCAGCTCGATTTTGACTGGCATACGGATGTCAAGCCAGACGAGGCGACGATCCGCCGGTGGTTTGAGATCGTACCCGATCTCAACATCGGCATCCGGATGCTTGGTTCAGGGTTGACTGTCGTCGATGTCGATGTATTGGATAAGTGGCTGATCTGGCATTCAAGCGAAGACCCGTTGGTCATTGACGTGCCACTCGTCAAAACTCAGCGCGGCCAGCATTACTTCTTCGCCGCGACGGAAAATGACCGCTGTGGTGTTATCTGGAGCGATAAGGGCGAGTATGTTGCGGATTGCTTGACGCCCTATCCCCCGGAATGGCAACCGGCAGATCGGTCGTATGTCGTCGCGCCGCCGTCGAAACACCCATCATTTGGGCGTGTTTACGAATGGGTTATTACCCCGGATGATGGTCGATGGACCACTTTGCCAGACTGGATTCGCCAGGCGGTGCGCGAGCCGGTTGAACCTAGCAGCTGGTGGGCTGATTACGACGAGGATGAGGATCGCTGGATCTGCCCGTATTGCGGCGAAGAATACTGCACTTGCTCATGGGTGCAAGCCTTCGATTACGATGACGAGGACGCTGAGCCAGATCCGGAGGACCTGGACGAATGAGCGACAAACCACAGATCACGATTTACACCGACGGCGGGTGCAACCCGAATCCAGGCCCTGGCGGATGGGCATATCTGCTCATCGATGAGGCTCGCAGCCGACGAAAGGAACATGCCGGAAATGCGGCGGATACCACCAACAACCGCATGGAGCTGACTGCTGCCATCGAGGCGCTGCGGGCATTGAAGCGGCCCTGTCTAGTCACGTTGCACACGGATTCTAAGTACCTCCAGAACGGTACCGGATGGATGCAGGGGTGGATCAAGAACGGGTGGAAAACCAGCAAAAAGAAGCCGGTGAAGAATCGTGATTTGTGGGAGCAGTTGCAGATCGAGGTCTCAAAACACACGATGCACTGGTGCTGGGTCGAGGGCCATTCCGGTAACGAGCACAATGAGCGGGTTGATCAACTCGCGTCTGAAGCGCGTGAAGCGCTGCCGCAGAGTTAGGAGGATCACGTGATTGGACCGGTAGATATGCTGGCGTTCGAGCGCCTGCCAGAAAACGCGAATCACCCTGTCGTCGAAGTGGCGCGGCCGCCAGTACGGTATTACGGCAGCAAGTGGCGGCTGGCACCGTGGATCATAAGCCACTTTCCGGCGCATGTATGTTATTGCGAGCCGTTTGGCGGTGGCGGGAACGTGCTGCTGCGTAAAGACCCGGCAGAGTTTGAAATCTACAATGACGCTGACGGCGACGTCGTGAACTTCTTCCACGTATTGCGTGACCGCACCAAAGAGCTAATGCTCGCCATCCAGCTCACCCCGCACGCGCGTGACGAGCTGGCGCAGGCACGTGAACCGGCCAGCGACCCGCTCGAACGTGCTCGACGGTTTTACGTGCGTGCCTGGCAGGCATACCACACGGGCCGGATGCACGAAGACACCGGCTGGCGTTTGCAGTATCAGAACAATCGTGGCAAGTCGATCATCGCCGACTGGAACAATACCGATAAGTTGTGGCCGGTCGTCGAGCGTTTGAAGTTGGTGCAGATCGAGAACGCCGACGCATTATCTCTGATTGCTCGCGTAGATACACCCCAAACGTTGTTTTATATCGACCCGCCTTACGTGCTCTCGACGCGCAGCGAACGTCACCGTCGCGGCGATTATACGTGTGACATGAATGACGACGATCACCGTCGGCTGGCTGAGGTCCTGCGCCAGGTGGAGGGCATGGTCGTGCTGAGCGGATATTGGTCGGAGCTGTACGACGAGCTGTTCGCCGGGTGGAAGGTAGTCAAAAGATCGATGCATACCAATGGCAATGTGCCACGTATGGAGCATCTCTGGATTTCACCGAATACGGTCACGGCACTTGAGCGGGAAAAAGCAGCCAAGATACTGGCGCAAAAGCAAGAAGCGAAAGACGTCCACGACTTGCCGCTATTTGCGGCGATAGGAGATTAGCGAAGTATGGACGAAGAGCAATTCAAGGCAGTCGTAAGTCGCGTCATGCAGGATCATAGCCTGCTGACGATCAACATCAATGTGATGGAGCTGTGGTTGGTCGTGAGCAATTTGCAGCTCGCTAATCGGCATCCCGGCCCCAGTCAGACGATGAAGGATTTAATTCGGCATATCGGGGACCAGATGATCAACGCGATCTGCGTCCATCATCCGGATGCGCGTGAGCCGCTCGAAATGGGCTGGGATACGCAGTATGACGCTTAACAAAAGGGAGTTTCACAACACATGATGCAAAGACCAAAATCGGGACAATGGCCGACGAAGGGGCGACGCAGTAAGCGAAAGAGTCCACTCAATGCATTGTCGATGATGATGTGGACTCGCATTAATGGAATTACCTGGGAGTTTAAAGCTCCTTGGGGAACAGCAAGAGTTGTCAGATAAGGCGCAGGCTGGGTCTGGAATGGTAAGACGTATTCCCGCAGCCGCCAGGCGCGCAAGGTTGCCCAACGCGATTTAGCGTTGGCGGTGAGTTGATCGTCTTGAATCAGACGAGCCGTCGGGCGGAGAAAACTCCGCACCGGACGGCTCACCATGACTAAGGAGAATTGTACAAACGATGAACGAACAAAGCAAGCCAAAGGTTATCGCTGTTTACCTGAGCAAAGGCGGCGTGGGCAAAACTACGCTGGTTGGTTTGTTGGGTGCATACCTGGCAGGACACGGCCACAAGGTCGTGATCGTCGACCTGGATATTCAAGGGTCCCAATCGACCATGTTTGATCTCGTCGATGATGTAGGACGTGGTCGCGAAGTGCTGCACCGCGTCCTGAAACGTGAACTTGATCCACTGGCTGCACTCACGCCGGTCCCCGCAGAGATGGTGCCTGTGTTAGGTAGCGAGGCAGGACAGTTATTTGTGATCCAGGGTGGGCCCCAGACGAAAGAAGCAATCGACGACATCGCTGGTGCACCGGTTCGGTATAAGATGGCCACAACGCTCGATATTGTGCGCGGCCCAATTGCCGCGCTGGGCGATCACGTGGATTACGTGCTGCTAGATATGGGGCCAAGCGACCAGGTGAGCGCGCTGGCCGGGCTGGTCGCGACCGATTTCCTGATTATGCCTACGACGATGGATTTTCTCAGCGTGGAGCGCATTGCTCCCGTGCTAGATGAAGTCGAAGTGGCGCGGCAGGTGCAGGAGATCGAGATCGTCGGCATCGTTCCTATGATGAGCAACTACTACTTCGGCGGGCTGCGCAAATCACAAACGGTCCAGGCTGGTGAGCAATATCTCGCGGAATACTATGACGATTTACTGCTACGGGATGCGCCCGGAAAAATGATCGACCTGCCCTACCACGAAGATGTCCGAAAGGTGATGTGGGCCGGTGTGAGTCTGCTCGATCCCGACTTGAATGGGCGCGCACAAGATGATGCACTGCGCGTGCTGCACGCCATCGCGACGGCGTGCGCCATTACCGAGGTGCAGCATGGTTGATCTCAAACGCACTGGAGTTCGAGGGTTGCAGCGAGAGGCGCGCGATCGGCAGGTTGGCATTGTGAGTACGACTGTCATGCTGGAACTGGATCAGATAATCATTGATGACGCGATTCAAGTTCGGCAAAACGGACTGGATATGGATCGCGTCGAACAGTACGCACTCGCGATGGTTGAATATGGTGGGTGGGGCGAATTCCCACCCCTGGTTGTATTCCGGGACCCGGAAAATGATGATGTCTATCTGGCTGGCGGATTTCACCGGCGAGCGGCGATAGATGCGGCGCGCCAGCGGTTGGTCGAAGACGGCAAAGATCCGATTGAGATCGTGCCGTGCGATATGCGCACCGGTGACCGAGCGGCTGCCGTCGAGTTTGCCGAAGACGACAATCTTCAACATGGACTGAATCTCAGCAGCAAGGATAAGCGCCATATTTACTGGCGCAGGTTGACTGAGGGGCATACCTGGATCGAATATAGCAATCGGCGAATTGCCGCTGAGCTGGGAGTTGATGAAGGAACAGTTCGAAATTGGGGTAAAAAACTAGGTGCGGAATATTCCGCACCTGACCACAAGATAGGCAAGGATGGCAAAAGTTATCCTACCCAATCCAGCGCGGCAGATGAGGATCAGGCAGATGATTCGTCTAATTCTGATCGTGAATCGCAAGCACAAAACGTGCCCACCGGCGAGCCGGCTGCCCAGCAAGCCGACACCTCCAATCTCCCGCTATCGGGTAATCGTTACCAGATAGACGAACCGTCGCTGGATGATGATGAGCAAAATGCTGCCACCTCATCACCGACGGAGCTATCGGCGCGGATCGTTATTCCACTGCAAAACGAAGAGCTTTACACCATGCTCAACGACCTGGCTGACCAGATCGTGCTGGTTGCGAATGAGCTTGAAATAGCCGTCCGCAATGACGATGAGTTTTCGGGCAAAGAGCGTGGCGCTATACAGGATATCTTCGATTACTGGGCCGGATATGACATTGAAGATCGGTGGCAATCCGGCTTGGGCGAGTTGATCCAGGAGATTCTTGAGAATGAGCGTTAATACTGGATATCGTTGGAAACTTGAAACGGCCCAAGCAGCTGCCGAGCGCTTCATGGCGTTGTGGGCTGATACCTGCGAGCAGGCCGTGATCGCTGGCAGCATTCGGCGCAAAAAGCGCGGCGGCGTTGGCGACATTGAATTCCTGGCGCTGCCGATCTTCGATGATGTACCGATCGCGGCAGTTGCTGCCCAGATTGACATGTTCGGCGCTGCCACCGGTGGCAGCGCGGCCAGCACGAAACACGTGAGCCGATTGGATGTTCGCCTGGATGAACTTGCCGCGCAGGGAATCTTATTCAAGGATCGCCCCAATAATACCGGGAAGGGACGCTGGGGCGAAAAGCAGAAGAAGTTCTGGATCAAGGCCGATCATGGTGACGGCATTGGTTACATTGCAGTTGATCTCTTCATCTGTACGCCGCCGGCACAATGGGGATCGCTGTTGGTGATCCGGACCGGCCCGAAGGATTTCGAGCAGGCATTGATGGTCTACATCAATGAGAAAACGAACCTCCAGCAGCTCGACGGTCGCCTGATCGTCCGCGAGTCTGGCCTAAGCGTTCCCACGCCAACCGAAGAGAGCTACTTTAAGGTCATTGGTTTGCCGTATGTTCCTCCACATAAGCGGACGGCGGACTGGGCCAACAAATGGCGGCGGATGCGGCGCACGCCGGTGGTGTACGTGCCATCCTCGTCGACGTCGCTATCTGGTAACCGTTTCCAGATAGGCGAAAAATCAGGGCCAGATCAACCACAGCCAGGCGAGCAATCCGCTGCGCCAGATATTGCCGACGTGGTGTTGCCGATCGACGAGCGAATCAAGGATGCGCTGGATAGGCTGCCCGGCGCGCATCCTACCACGTTGATCTCACGCCTGGGATGTGATCCGGTATCGTTTAGATTGGCATTGATGTCGCTGAAAGAATCGGGTGTTGTGCAGGAGAATCATTACGGCGGACTTTGGCTGGTCAATGATGACCGTACCGATTTGCCAGAAATCCGTGTGGTCAACGTCAAGACGCTGCCGATCGACTGGCAGGCAGACCCAGTGTATATCTACATTGGCCGTGCACACCACGGCAAACGGTTGGCCGGCTCGCCGTTGGGTAACCCGTTTGTGATCGGTCGCGACGGCACCCGCGACCAGGTGATCGCCAAGTACCGGGATTGGATTACTGGGCAGCCACACCTGCTCCAGATGATTCCCTACCTGGCCGAGCACGCTGAAGCGCTGGTGTGCTGGTGTGCGCCGGAAGCGTGCCACGGCGATGTGCTCGTCGAGTACATCGAGCGGTACCGGCGGGGTGAATGGTCGCCGCCGTCGCGTAAGGGAACGCTGGGGTATAATGATAATGAGGTGCGCGTGGTGATTCGGGCACGCCTGGAGATGAGGGCGGAAATCGAATGAAAGTTCATATCCTGCACGTCCCTAAGACCGGCGGCATCTCATTGTATCGGTCGCTCCAGGCGGCTGGCGTGGATGTATCCCGCAGCCACGATCCGGCGGCGCTGCGCACACTCACCGACGATACGCTGATCGTCTCCCTACTGCGCAACCCGGTGGATCGTGTATGGTCGGTGTATCGGTACAACGTGCGCAAGATGGATTATCGCGGCACGCTGGCCGAGTTCCTGGCGCTGGAGCATGATCCGTGGTGGTGGGGCGTGCGTAATGTTCAGGTGCGATATCTGCAACCGTGTGTGCTATATGATACCACGTCGCATATCGAACGATTGGTGCGGCGGGTATGCGCGATGGTGGGCGTGCGTCAGCCAGATACAATCGAATGGCACGGACGTGATGAGGGGCCGCGTTATACGGTTGATGAGTATGCGCAGATCGCCGCCGTATGCGGTGATCATTTCTATGGGGATTGGATGTGAGAAAAAAAGAGTTTTATCACTATTTTGGCGAGGGCTGATGACTGAACAACTCCAACTCTGGCCGGACGATAACGGCCAGATTAATCTTCAATGTCCGCACTGCGGCTGGCGGTTTGATGCCAGCTCACAGCTCAGACAGCACCAGGTCGAGATGGAACGGCGAGTGCTGACACATCCGCGCGTCCGGGCGCTGCCACCACGCACGCGTGAATTCCTCGTTGCGGCGCTGCCGGTATTTTTCATAACCCCGGAAGTTGGCGTGAGTGACATTGCTGCTAAGGCTGCCTATTCGCCGTCGGGGGCGTATTGGCAAATTGGCAAGCTGGTGAACGGCCAGGTCTTCAAACGCGTGCCCAAGGGCCAGAAGTATTATCGATACCGACTGGCAATATGATATGTCTCAGGTTTGAATATTTCTAACCTCCTCAAGATTCGAAAAAACTTCGAAAAAACAATAGCTCACTTGTGCTACACTGGGATCAGTTACGCAGTCAGTGCGTCTTTTGTGATCCATCAGGCGCACGTCCATCCACCCGCCCAATGTGCATGGTGTGCTATTCCTACCCACCCCACGCGCGCCATGCACGGCGAGGATACAGCCAGATAGCTCAGTGGAAGAGCACTCCGGACGACAACGGCGGAGGAGTCGGGGGTTCAAATCCTTCTCTGGCTACCATTTTTTTAAAATTGATGGCCGGGCGGAAGGCAGAGGGACCGCCGCCGCCCACGCAATCGCTGCTGCGTTTGCACTTATGGCCGAGGGACTCCGCTACCAGGGACACAGGCGGGAGATACACATCAACGGGGTGAGACCAGGGCCTGGCCTGGTCGTCATCTAACCGGGCTAAGGGTTCGCCGGAGCGCGAGTACACAAGTACGCGCAAGCACCCTTCTGCGATGGCTGATCACCTTCGCAGGCACAAGATACGCGGTCACCCTGATGACCGCCTTCGACAACAGCGGCAGGGCGCTGGTTTTTGGCGTTCCTGCCGTTTTTTTGTCTGGAGGGTCTATGTGGGGCTGGCTCATCATCCCCGTGCTGGTCTTATCGATGGCCGTGGGCGGTCCGTTGCCGATAGTCGAGCAGCATTTCGATGCATCAGGCAACGAGATCAAAGATTTATCTTTGCCGTATGCCTATGCCCGGCATATCCACGATAACTCGACCATTGGAAACGGCCTCGCATATTTGGGCGGCACGACATGGGGCAGAATCGACGCAGGCCGCACGGTGATAGTTGGCCACGGGAATCGCGCATTCGCCGATCTGCATACGTTGCATATTGGTGATGAGATCGCCTTGCTCATGAACAGTTACGAAACGCTGCACTTCGAAGTCGTCGCTATATATTGGACGACACCAGGCGATACGAGCATCCTGACAGAACCAAGCGTTGACTATGAGTTGGTGCTGATGACATGCTCCAGTGACGAGAGCCACCGGCTCATTGTCCGGGCAAAGCTGATTGAGACCTATCGATGACTGAAATTACACAAAATGACCTGGCTCCATTGTTACCCGACGGGGCCACTATCAAAAGCGTGGCTGATCGCGACGGCAAGCCCGTCATCAATGTGTCCGACGCATTAGGCGATTGGCAGGCCGCGGTGCCCGTTGGTGACGACGTCGAAGCGACCAAGGAGCAGGTCGTCATCGCCGCCTGGACGCAAGAACTCCACATGCGACATTCGCTATTGATCGCTGAAGTGCGCGAGGAATATCAGGCGACGCTGAGCGGTCTTTGGGAACAACTTCAGGCTGAAAAGCGCGGGCTAGCTGAGAATAAAAAGCGCCCAGGGGAAATTGCATGACCATTCGCTTCAACGCGCTGCTGTTGTGTACCGTGTTGTTTTTCATTGTGTGTTTTCCGGGTTTAGCGCTGGCCGACGGCACCCCCAACCATCAGACACTGCGGTGCGGCAGCGGCGAGTGTGATACCCGATCAACAAACGAGGCGAGCATGACCGACAATGACTTGCAAGGCGATCTGTTGACTCTACGTTACGTCGAGCTGGACAAAGCTCTTGCGTGGCTGTGGGGCGCGAATCCCAAAGTGCATGACGGTGACGGCTTGTTGGCCTTTATTCAAATCGCATGACAATTTTTAGACTTGCAGGGAAAAGATGCTGCCGGGGCGATGAATGTGTACACCCTAAAGGGCCTTATTTACCTGCTACAGCAGAGTATTTTTGGCGGCGCGGCGGAAAACTTTATCCGTCATGCAAAGTATGTGCCAACAAGGAAAAGAGGGAAAGGTACGCGGCTAACCCGGAACCTCAAAAGGCTGCATCCAGGAACTGGCAAGATCGCAACAAGCATAAAGTTCTGAAAAACGTTACTCGCTATCAGCAGGCGAATTCTGCCAAAGTTGCTCAATACAAAAAAGCATGGGCTAGGACTCATAAGGATAGCGAGTCAATGAGGGCAAAACAATGGAAGCAAAGGCACCCTCATAAAGTCGCCGAAATGAAACGAAGACGTCGTTCTCTTAAGTCTTTTCTTCCTCATGACTTCACACCAGAAGACGAGGCTCGCGCTCTGAATTTTTGGAATGGTTACTGCGCTGTATGTGGACGACCATTGAATGACCTGTTTGGCGAACATCAGCAAGCCATGGATCACTGGATTGCCTTATCCGATCCGCGACCTGGCAACCCTGGCTCGGTGGTAACAAATATGCTCCCGTTATGCCATGGGATCAATGGGTGCAACAACAAAAAGGGGAGCCTCGATCCTATCGAATGGCTCGAACGCGAGTTCGGGAAGCACAAGTCGCGCGAAATACTAGGTCGCATTGAAGCTTATTTCGAGTGGGCAGCGGAGCAGAAGTATGGCTAAACGCTTCTACACCGACACCGAAAAAACTCTGGCGTGTGAAATCATCAATCGTTACGACGGCGAAGTGACCAAAGAGGCACTCGCGTCGATTCGTGAAGCGCTTGAAGCTCCAGCGCTGAACAAAAGTACGGTTTATCGTTGGTGGCAATCACGCTCGGTTGCAACCGAGTCGCAACCCATAAAAAAAGAGGTTGCGAACATGATCAATCAAAAACTAGATGAACAATTCGAGGCAGTTGCTCAACGAATGTTGAAGCGTGCCATAGATCCCGATGTAATCGATAGCATGAAGGGGCGCGATCTGGTCATTTCAGCTGCGACGGCGGTCGATAAAATGCGCTTGCTGCGTGACTTGCCCACCGAAATCATCAAGTTATGGCCAGGGTTTATGGAAGCCGCAGAGACGCTTGGCATGACGCCGGCTGATTTATTCAATGCAATCATCGAACAAGCGGCGATTGAAAAGGCTCAACGCCAACATGGCGGCTCAAAATGACACAATAGGCTTAGATGTAGTTCAACGAGCTATCACCCGCAAGCGCGCCCAGGTTGACCCGGCGAGTATGTCCTTAACCGAACGCCCGCCCGATCTCGTCGACTGGGCGGAAGAGCACTTTTACATCATAGAAACGAAGAAGCCGATCCGGTTCGAGCCGCACCAGAAAACGATTCTGCGCCTGATGACCGAGATGGTCCAGCGCCCGGATGAGTATTGGGCATTTCTCTGGGAGACGTGGCTGTACTCGACGATTAAAAAGTCGGGAAAGACCACGATCAGCGCTATCGTCGGACGCTGGGCAGCGGAGACCTGGGGGCCATACCAGGAAGTCTACAATTTGGGCAACAAGCTCAAACAGGCCAAAGAGCGCGCCTTCCGGCAGATTCGCCGCAGCATTGAACTCGGCCCAGCATGGATGAAAGCAGAATGGGACATTCGCGAAACCCAACTGCTGCACGAACCCACCGGCTCGATCATCCAGGCACTGCCGATATCCGATGCCGGTGAGGCGGGCGGTAATCAGAGCGTCACCATTTGGACCGAGCTGTGGGGATTCCAGTACGAAGAGGCCGTCCGCATGTGGGATGAGATGCAGCCGGTGCTCACGCGACCGCGCTCGGTGCGCTTTATCGACACCTATGCGGGCTATGAGGGCGAGTCGGACCTGCTCAAAGCGCTGTGGAACCTGGCGCTCAACGACGATGGCACAGTCGCCGACGGCGCAGTGCGTTTAGACGACGAACTGCCGGTGTACGGCGTGCCGGAAGCTGGTGTGATTGCCTACATTGACCAGGGCAAGGCTGCGCGCCGAATGCCGTGGCAAAAGGGCGAGATTGGCCGCCGTTATTACCAGCAGAAGCGCATGTCGGAGCGGCGGCATAACTACTTTCGTTTACACGAGAATTTGTGGGTTAGCAGCGTCAATGCCCTGGTGCCCGCTGATGTATGGGACGCGCTGAAGTTTAACCGGCAGAAGCTGCCGGATGACTTTCCAGTATGGATGGCCGCTGACGCCTCAGTCCGACGCGACTGCGCCGCCCTGACGGTGGTGACCCTCCTGCAGGACATCGTGCTGGAGCTGGAGACCTGGATTTGGGAATGGGACGGGACAGGACACGGCATCGACTACGATGACACCCTCATCCCCCAAATCAGAGCCGTATTTGAGCGGTTCACGGTGCTAGGGTTCGCTTATGACGAATACCAGCTCCACCAACCGATGACGGCGCTGGCGAAACAGTATCGTGGCATACCGTTCTTTCCGTTTCCGCAGGGGGGGGATCGTATTCGAGGCGATACGAATTTGCTCACACGGGTGAGTGAGGGGCGCTTCAGACATAGTGGCAACAGCCGTCTGAAGCAACACGTGCTCAATGCGGCGGCTAAGGAGCAAGTAGGCGGGGAAGCAATCCGCATTGTTAAGCGCACGGAACGCAAGACCGGGATTGGCGGTGGCGAGGCGATTACGGCCAAGCCCATCGACGGCATTGTGGCCGTCAGTATGGCCTCCCATTATGCCACCGAATTATGGGAAGGCGAACAAGTTGTGATTGATGACTCGATCCGGGTCACGATTGACTATTAAGGAGCCATCACATGGCCAGTGTGCAAATTATTGACATCGTGATTGCCAATGGAGCATCGGAGTCCAACCCGGTGTTTATGGAATCGCATTGGGTGGCCGAGTTGCGTAATGAGGCCGCCGCAGCGCTGAACGGTTCGCTGGGTATTCAAACATGGGCCGGAGAGGGCGAACCCGGTGCTACCGCGACCTGGACCTGGCTCAAAGACCCGGCGGATGACTCCATTTATGGAGTTGATACCGTTTCGGCGGAATCAGCTTACCCGCTGCCGCCCGAATTGAGCGTAGTGCAGTGGTTTCGTTTTAAGTCGCATGATGGCAGCGGCACGGCTGCCAATCAGTCGGCAGCTCGTGCGCTGAAACTGGTCAAGAAAATCCTGAACTAATTTATTCAGGGAGATAACACGCCCTATGGCGCAAGCAGTACCTGAACACATTACCGCACGACTGGCGGAACTCCAACAGATGGAGGCGGAACTCGACGCTTTGATGACCGAGGCCGTTGCGACGTTTCGTAATCTCTCTCAACTGCAAGAACCGGGTTGGGAGCAGCTGGGGTCCGGGTCCAATCGCGATCTCATTGCCGGTGAGATTGATCGCCAGCGGCAAAACCAGCTCGCGCGCTGGTATTACCATCAGGACCCGACAGCCAGCCAGGCGGTCATGCTGCACAACGCCTACACGTTCGCGCGGGGCGTTAGTGTCAAAGCCAAGGACGAACGTGTGCAAACTATCATAGATGCGTTCTGGCAAGACCCGCGCAATCGGCACAGTCTGACGCGGGCATCGGCGCAATGGGGGTTGAATACCGAGCGGCAGCTCGAGGGGGAAATGTTCTTCGCCTTCTTCGTCTCCAAGCTGACTGGTCGTGTGACCGTGCGCCTATTCGATCCTACCGAGTTCCCGGAACACAACGGCGTGATTACTATGCCCGGAGATCCTACTTTCCCCGTATATTTCCGGCGTGTGTTTACACCGCGCTGGTTTGATTTCAATGAGGGAAAGTACGTTACCGGCAAACGCATGTTTGCATATTACCCAGATTTCCGCAATGCGGGCGCTGATCTCAACAGCAACGGGCATGGTCAGTGGGTTAGGTGGGACGAAAACACCGAAGTATACGTGATGCACATCTGTACCAATCCGCTGGGCGGGCGTGGATTGACACATCTGAACGCCGGTATTCCGTGGATCAAGGCGCTCAAAGGATTCATGGAGGATCGTGCGACGCTTACGTTAGTGCTCGCTACCTTCGCCCTAAAGGTCAAGATCAAAGGGAACCGACAGGCTTTCCAACGCTTAGCCGAGCAGTTTGGTCGATATGAGACAGAGATGCGCTACGGTGCCCCCGGTGACAGCCGTGAGCGACGGCAGGGCGCGAACACCTTGCTAGAAAACGACGCCATGAACCTGGAGCAAGTCAAGACTGACTCCGGGTCGTCGCAAGCCTACCAGGATATGAAAATGTTCCGCCAGATGGCGGGGTTGGGGTCTGGTCATATTTTCGAGCATTACCTCGGCGATCCCTCCACGGGTAACCTAGCTACGGCAACGGCCATGGAACTTCCCATGCTTAAATTGTTCGAATTCGAGCAGCAGGTTTGGGAGGACGTCGTCGGCGATATTCTGAGTTTCGTAGTAGTCCAAGGGCTACGCTATGGCAAACCGAAAACCAAAAAGTTGGCGACGGTGAATGTTGATATGGCGGGTGGCTCACCCTTATGGGTGGTCGAGCCAGCTAAGGGTGTGGACCTGACTGTGACTGCGACGCTGCCCCAGATTGTGCAACGTGACATCGCCGTCTGGGCCAATGCTATTGCAGGTATCGCGCAGGCGGAGGTCCTGACCGGGCAGCAAATTGTCCCGCCGGAACAGAAAGCCAAGACGGCGCTTAATATGCTCGGGGTGGATGACATTGGCGTCATTATTGACGAGATGAAAGCCAACGGTTTCCAGATAGCCAATCTGCCAAGTCAGCCGGAGCAACCATCGCCTGAAGGTGAAGATGCCGTCGAGGCGCGGCTGGTGGCCGCTGTGCGCACCCAGTATCGCCGTATGAAAACAATGCGTGAGGCGGATGAAGATGCCGATCCTCCCGACGTCGGCGACAAGCCATCCAAGAAGGAAATCGAACAGGTTGATCCCATCACGCGCTCCGAGGTAGACGATTATTTCGAGAAGTTCGCTGCTATGCCAGAGCTGGAAGATTTGCTCGACGAGATGGGGCTGACATTGGAGGACGTTGACGAGTAGTTATGCCTGAGCCGCTAACCGATCTTACCGACATCCGGCGGTATTCCAATGCGCTGCGTATCCAGGCTGAGCGCCGGATTGAGGCGCTCACCCAGGACCTGATCGACGGCAAGATGGACCTAACCCAATGGGTCGATGACATGAAAGCCGAACTGCGTCGGGGCAATCACGAGCAGTTTGTGGTGGGCAAGGGGGGTGACAAATCCCTCATCGACCGCAAAGAGTATTTGCAGTTGGGGCCAGAGTTGAAACGGCAGTATCGGTACCTGAACAATTTCGCCGCCGACATCAAGCAGCGAGCGGACAGCGGGCAAAGCATTCAGTTCGCACTGGCACGGTCCAAGATGTACGCGCGCAGCACCCAGGCCATGATGTGGCGCGCGGCCATCCCGGTGAAGTTGCCACGTTATCCCAGGGACGGCCAGACGCGCTGTCGCACGAACTGCAAGTGCTATTTGACTTATGAATACGAGCGCGATGAGGACGGCAAGATCACGGCAGTATTGGTCACCTGGAATCTAGTACCTGCCGAACACTGCGAGGATTGCATTGATCTCTCTCGCGAGTGGAACCCGAAACGGTTCCCGGTTAAAGCAAACGAAGCGGTTCCGTTTGAGCAAGCCGTCGAGTTGCTCATCCTGAACGAACATTTGCACGCCGAGGCGGACACGATTCGCGCAATGTGGGGAATGGATCATGCCGTACCGGTTATCGCGTAACAAGTTGTGCGTCCAGAAAAAAGAAAAAGGGCGCTGGAAGAATCTTAAATGCCATGACACAACGGCAGAAGCATTGGCGCATTTACGCGCACTGGAGGTTAATGTGACCGAAAAATTGACGATTGAAAGCGTGCGCCAGTGGGTTCAAGAAGCTGGCGGTAGCATGGATGATCACGTATATCGCGTAAGGCGCGAATTCCATCAATGGTTCAATGACGGCCTGGAATGGAAACGCATGGCCTGGCCACTCGATGTATTTGAAGATCATCTGATGGTCAAGTACGGCGAGCAAACATTCCGCGTCGATTACGTGGTGCATGATGATTACATCGAATTCGCCGATACGCCCTGGCCGGTATACGTGCTGCGCTATGTGCCAGCCACTGAGGCCGAGGGAGAAACCCCAGCAGAAGAAACAACTACCGAGGCCGTTCGAGAAGTCGTCAACCTGACTGTCCAGCTATCCGAGGCTACCAAGGATAAAAAGGAGGATGGCTGGTGGCGAGACGCCGTTATTGTCGTCGAGGGACGAAGCGCCAACGGAAATCGTTACACCGAAGCGGCGTTGGAGTCCGGCGTCACTATCTTCGAGGGGGCGCGCCTAGTGGCCGACCATGAACTCGAAGAAGGCGAAAGCGCTCGCCCTGAGGGATCGGTGCGTGAAGCGGTTGGCAAGGTAACAAACACTCATGTCGGCGAATCGAAAGGCAAAAAAGCGCTGCGTGGCGATGTATTCATCAGCGCTGCTGAACCGGGACTTCGCACCAAGGTTGATGAAGGTATTCTGGGCGATCTCTCCATTCGGGCCTGGGGGGCTGGGATGCAGTCAGACGACGGCGATTTCGTGGTCGAGGCATTCCAATCCCATCCCTATACCAACATCGCCATGGTGACCGTGGGGGCCGCCGGTGGCGCGCTCGTAAGCGAGAGCCAGCGAGTCGAGAACGATCCCGAACCGGCCACCGAAAACCAGCCGGAACCCGATGCTGATGATACGCAGCCGGTCACCGAAGTTCGCCATTTGCGCGAGTCAGATACAGACCAGCCCGAAAACATAGAGCTGAGTGAAGTTCTCAATGAAAATGCCCGGCTGTTGCAAGAAAACACCCAGCTATTCCGTGAGGCGCGCGAAATGCACGCTGAAACCCAGATCGCCGAAGCCATCAGTGGGACAGGAGATTTGCCGCCGGTGACCTTGAAGCGCATCGCGGAACAGGTGGCCGGTCTCAAAGAGGCGTTCGCCACCCACGGCAGCCAGCAGACGGTTGAGCAGTTTCGTGAAGCCGTTGAGGCTGTGGTCGAAGCCGAACGCGCCTATCTGGCGCAAATTACGCCCAACGGCGCGGTGACGGGCCTGACCCAGCCGGGTGGAGACCAACCCGTCGAAGACATCCTGACCGAGGCTTTTGAGGACATAGTTCCTCCCGGTACGGTGAAGGTCGCCGTCCGAGGGCGCGGTTAGTTCTTATCGCCAATTAGCTTAAGGAGCAGAAACTATGGCGACGAATATCAAGTACGAAAAGCGGTCAGCGGTGAGAGTAGAACTGACCGTGGGGGCGAGCAAGTCATCTGGTGACGTTGAATTCCTCAACGATATGCCTGTGTTCCTGCTCGAAGATTCTGACAGTTCCAATCTCGCGACCGTCGAATTGATCGGTTGCGGGTTGGTTGTCAACCTCGCAGTCGTCGGCGCAGACGGCGCTGGTAACAGTGCCGTGGCCATTGGAGAGAAACTCTTCAAAGACGGCAGCGCCTACAACAAGGACTCTATCAACGGCCAGTTCATTGGTTACGCGTTGAGCACGGTGACCAGCGGTAGCACCAGCACGATCCCGGTCGCGTTGGTTTCCAATGTTGCCGAATCTGCGGCGTTTATCAATGCGCCGTTGCAGGCCACGATGGTGGTTGGCACGGAATCATCAAACGCGATCAACGTGGCGGGCCAGCTCCAGGATGTGTTTGGTGACGACTTGGCCAAAGCTGCTGCCGTCAAGTTCTATCTGGCGGACGATGCGGCGGGCATGACGCCCTCGGGGACGGCCCCCACCGGCGGCATTGCGATTGGTACCGATGGTGCGTTGCTGGAAAGCATCGATAACCTGTCGGGCACCATTATCTCCGAAGCGGACGGCGACTTCGACATCACGCTGACCGATACTGGTACCCCGACCTTCTATCTCGTGCTGATCATGCCCAACGGCAAGCTGGTGATCAGCGGCGCGATCACGTTCGCATAACCGGCTTGAGCTGATAACACTTTTTAGGAGGGCATAACATGCCGCAAGTTGACGATATCACTCTCCAGACCCTGGAGAGCATTGAAGAGGAAGCAAGCCAGGTCCTGACCGGTAATGCTTCACCCGAAGGGGCCGATCCGGCTGTCCGTGAGGGGCAACCGCCCGAACCGGTCGAAACCCGCACGCCAATGCAGCATCTGGCGTCCTATAGTGGTGACCAGATCAATTCTGAGATCATCTTCGCCAACGAAGGATCTCCCCTTGGCACTGACAAACGCGAGATGACCCCCCAATACGCCCGTGGGCTGGCGGAAGCAGCCCGCTTCTTCCGCCGAGCGAAAGAGGGGCGTGTGTCCATGCGCCAGGTGCAGGAAGTCATGATGAGCAGCGAGTTCTCGGTGCTGCTCGGCGATACGATGGACCGCGTGTTGCTGGCCAAGTATGCCACGTATTCCCCTACCTATCGCCAGTTTTTGCGCGGACGCACGGTGCGCGATTTCCGCGCCGTCGGGAGCGTTCGCCGGAACACCGGCGGTCGCCTGGGATCGGTGCCGGAAGGCGGCGATTACCCCCAGGAAGGGCTGACCGAGCAGAACTTCACTTACTCGGTGGGCAAATACGGTAAAGGCTATCCCATCACCTTCGAGATGATCATCAACGACGATCTCGACGCCTTTACCAGCCTACCGGACGATATGGCCGATGATGCCATTCAGACCGAGATGTACCTGGCATCGAGCTACTACGTAGCCAATACCACGCTGTTCTCGACCACGCACCCGGTCACGGTGGATGGCACCACGACCAACTACAGCAACAAGGGCACTGCTAAGCTAGCAGTCGCCTCGTTGGAAGCGGGCATTAATGCCATGCTCAAGTTCCCCGGTGATGCGGATAAACCGCTCAACAACATGCCCATCTACCTGGTGATTCCGCCGGTGCTGGCCATCACGGCGGACAAAATCCTGGGTACGCTGTTCCTGGCTTGGGCAGGCGGTGACGCGTCCGCCAGCGCCGTTGCTGTGGCTCAACCGACCCGCAACGCGCTTCAAGGGCGTTTGGTGCCGGTCATTGATCCGTATATGCCGGTGCTTGATACCACAAACGGTCACACCTCGTGGTATTTGTTCGCCGATCCGCGCCGCATCCACGGCGCAGAATACGCCTTCCTGCGCGGTTACGAACAGCCGCAGGTCTTTAAGCGCATGGCGAACGCGATGCGCCTTGGTGGTGGTCAGGTCGAGGAAGATTTCGACACGGACAGCGTTGGTTACAAAGTGCGTCACATCTTCGGCGGTTCGCACGCCAATGCCACCGGTGGCTGGCGCGGTTGTTACTGGAGCGACGGCACGGCATAAGCCTGCTGCATTTCATACCAGACCATAAGCCCCTGACTGGATTAATTTCAGTCAGGGGTATGTCAGAAAGGTTTGACCATGTATCTATGCATTAACTGTAACGCTCCGAATGTTGAGCGTGATGGGGATGATTTCAAGTGCCCAAAGTGCGGCTATACCTGGAACGTCGCTCACGAGCAGGCCAACGCTGCCTATCTCGCCAGTCAGGGCCGCAAGCCCGCTGAACCTATGGCTGGGCAGCCTGATGCCCCTGAAACGCCGGAAGATGCTTTGATGAAAGAATTGGGGCTTACCGACTCGGCTGATACTGACGGCGAAGGCAGTGAACCTGCCGGCGTTACACCCGATGTGGCTGACGAACCGGTAGCAGACAGCGCTGATGGCGAAAGCGATGAATCGACGCCCCCCGACGAGCCGGTCGACGACAGTTATCACATCAATGTTCGTATCGAAGGCGATCCGGAAGGCGAAACCGAGATAGACAGCGAAGTGATGGTCGACGTCGACGATGTGCTGATCCGGCTCGAAGCGACCACGGTGCCGCTGCTGCGGGAGATGGCCGAAGAGCATGAGGTCGATCTCGCCGGTGCCAACCTGAAATCCGACGTCATCGACCGGCTGCTGGAATCCGGCAAGCTGACGGCGGTATTTGCTCCCGACGGCTCGCTGATTGACGTGGAGTAAACCTGTGACCACCCACTACACGACCGGCGAGGAAGTCTACAAGCTGCTGCTGGACTTACAAGTGGGCGTCAATCGCTTGCAACCCACTGATATTGAGCCATTCATCCAGGGCTTGGAAAGTCAAGTGGACGGTGTGTTGCGTGGGCAGGATTATCCGACGGTACCAGCCACCGGCACCAATGACATCGCTATGATCCGCGAGATGGTGCGCAAAAAGGCAGCGGCGCAGGTGTACGTCACGCTTAATCAGCCAATACGTTCGCCGGATTGGGTACGTACCTATGACATCGACTTTGCCGACTGGCTCAAGTCGCTGCGCAAAGGTGAACTGCGATTGGTCGACCAGGACCCACAGGGTGAAGACCTGCCCTTTTTTGCTGTCGTGCGCCATCCCACCCGTGACGATTTGTTCACGGAACGGGGCGGTCAGACCGATTGGGATGAGAGCTAGCTCATGCCCATCGCCGTCACCACCAAACAGATCAAGCCCAAGAGCAAGCTGTGGGATGATCGCCAATTTCGTCTTGGCCTGCAACGGGTGAACAAATCCACCGCGCAGGGTATGAAACGCGACTACGAAAAAACGGTCGAAACGTGGGATGAAGAGATTATCTTCGAACAACTCACGCAAACAGTTGGTGGCGACCTGATCGTCATTGTAGGAACAGATAACCCGGTGTATGGCTATGTGAACGATGGCACCGAAGTCCGTCGAGCATTGATGTCACCGGATTTTATCTCTAAAACGCGTCCTGGTGTTCTCCGGGCACGACCAGGGCAGGGCGGTGTGGTGTTCATCAGCAAAAACCTGGAGCTGCCCGGTATCGAAGCGCGTGACTTTATCGGCCTTATCACCAAAAAATGGTGGCCCATCTACCGCGCTCGTATCCATAAGGTAATGCGTGATGCCCGACGGCGTCGCGCCAGTCAGTAAGGACCTGACATGACCGATAAACCAACCGAGGAAAAGGAACTCAAAGAACCGGCTCCTCAACAACCAGATAAATCGGCAGTGCGTCAACGGAGCAGCAAGCCCAAGCCGTCACAAACGCCGCTGGAGCAAACCATCCAGGCGTTCGTGAATGCGTTTGTTACGGATGATTTGGCCGTGCGTTTGCGAACCGAGCTGCGCGCCGTCGGGATCGAGACGATTGACGATTTAGGCCCGCACCGTTTGGGCGACGTGAATCAGGCGTTGCGCGCAGCACTACGCGCGGATGCCCACGCCTTCTATGCGGCAGCGGCAGCATATCGAGGTGAAGCATGACGCGAGGAGATCGCCGGGACGTTTTAACGTTCCAGACTCATACACGAACCTGGATTCAATTGCGCATGAATCCGGATTATCCTTTGGAATTGCTGTCGTTTGGCGCACTGGCCGGTCTGACGGAACCTAAAGGCTCCGGTGAGCCGGTCTACCGGTACAGTGATACCGAGCGCCGGGCATATGACAAAGTTGGCGAGAGCATCAGCACGCCCGACAACTACACGACCTCGTTCCAGGAGGGCATGAAGCGCGCGACGGCCAACTTCTTGCAAAAGGTGCGCAAAGCTCGTAAGGATTTCGCGCTGCACGTGCTCATCCATCAGGATTCTGACCCGGAGGATCCGACCAAATGGGAGAGTAAGGTCATCAGTGAAGGCCATCGTCTGACCAACTTCTCTACCCAGCCCTTCCAGGCGTTCGACGGTGACGCTGAGGTCTACTGCGAAGGTGAGCTGGAATATGATGCCAGCGCCTGGCTGTACCCGATTGATTTCGGTGAAGTAGCCTCTACGGAAATCACCAAAGAGGTGGTCGCGACGGCGGTTTATCCGCCGGATGACCGCGACGTGGATTACTCCGAAAAGGAAATCTACCACCTGACCAAGGTGGATGCGACGGCTCCCAAGGTCGTGTGGTCCCAGGATGGCGGGACGACCTGGACGGCGACGTCGCTCACTGACTTGAGCACCAATGAGCCGGATGACATCTGTGTGGTGGGCAACTACATTATTGTCGTGTCGTCGGCGGACGAGTCGTATCTGTATGCCGACCGCGATGATCCCACCACCTGGACGCGGGTCACCAGCGGTTTCACTTCCAGCAAAGGCCCGACGGCCATCTGGGCGCGCTCACTCGCCAACATCTTCATGGCGGGTCTGGGTGGGTATATCTACAAACTAGATTTACCCGGCCAGGCGGTAACCGTGCTGAATGCCGGTGTCGCGACTACCCAGAACCTCAGCGATATTCACGGTCGCGGCGACACGATCATTGCTGTTGGGGCGTCCAATGCGGTCGTCAAATCGTTAAACGGTGGAAGTACCTGGTCATCCCTGACCGGCCCGGCGGTAGCTACCACGCTTAACTGCTGTTTCGTCAAGGATGAGGACCACTGGTGGGTCGGGGCCGACGGTGCCTATTACACGGTAGACGAGGGTTCGAACTGGAAAACCAAGAGTCTGGGCGTAACCGGCCTGGCTACCGTGAACGATATTCAGTTCTGCAAAGAACTGGATGCGGTGGGTTACCTGGCCTACACCACCAGCACGCCGACCGGCCATGTCATGCGCACGACCGACTATGGCCGCGAATGGGAAACCTACAGCATCAACACGGCGGTCGCGGCCAACGAAGCGATCAATGCATTGGCCGTGGGTGGTCCCAATTTCGTGGTTGCAGCAGGGTTGTTAACCGCAGCCGGGGCTGACGGCATTGCCGCTATCGGCTCAGACTAAACATTCATACCAGTAACCGGGGCGGGCTATAAACCGCCCCTGAAAAGTGAGGCTGTTATGCCACGTGTAGCCAAAAACGGACATGGCCCCAAAGCCACCGATGACCAGCTCAAAAAGGCCGCGCGGCTGAATGTCCGCCGCGAGACCACCTACGCCTTTCCGGATCACACCGTGGTCACGGTGCAGGCCGTCGCGGCTCCGCTGGTCTACGACCTGCAATCCGACGCGGGTAAGCCAGTGCCGCAAAAGATGAAGGAAATTAAGATGGCGGGCGGCGCGATCACCCGGATGCCCGACACGGATGACCCGGAATACCAGGACGCCATCAAAGAATGGGAACTCAGCAAAGCGGTGCGGTATGCGCGCACCATGATTTTGCAATCCGTCAAGGAATGGCCACCGGATGAAGATATCCGCTATTGGGTGTCAGTCGGGTTCAATGACCCGGTGGACATCAAGTACAACTGGATCGCTGCCAAGCTGTCCAACCAGGACCTGGAGCAGGACTTTTACCAGACGGTGATGGGGCTTTCGGTGCCGACCGAAGAAGGGTTGGAGACTGTCGAGGAAACCTTTCCGGGGGATGGTCAGTCAGTCGGGGAAACCGTGGAAGTCGCTAAGTCAGTGGCAGCCACCGCCGTCGAAGAAGGGGCAGCAGAATAGGATCGCTTACACCTTTCTGGTCGAGCAGCGGTTAGCGGCCAAGGCTGCCGGGTATAAATGGTTCGAATATCTGGAGTTGGCAGGTGATCCCTGGGCAATGACGGACGAGGACGGCGATTGTAAGGCGTTTGTAGTCATCATGTATCGGTACGAACAAGTCATGCAGGCGATGCAGTGGGCTTAGAAAAAATCGGCCACGAACTCGTGGTCAAAGGCGCGGAGCTATTCAATCGCAAAATGCGTAGCTCCCAAAAAACGACCGAGGATTTTCAGAAAACCCTCGCTAAAGGCGCGAAGTCCAAAGTAGATTTGGTGCCGAAAGGCACTGAGTCACGTCTGGACAAATTGCGCGGCATGGTGAGCGATTTTGGAGGAGCGATTAGCAAGCTGCCCGGTCCATTGGGACAGGCAGGTTCTCGGCTAGCGCAACTCACCGAGGCAGTCAGCCTCTCTACGGTCAAATGGATTGCCCTGACCGCTGCCGTTACCGCTGCTTCTGTGGTGTTACTGCAACTCGGCGCACGTGGTGCGCGCATGGAAGGCGTGATCAGAGCCTTTGATGCTATCACTGCCAGCGTGGGCACAACCAGCCAGGCGTTGCTGGGAGAATTACGCCAAGCGGCGGCAGGTACGATCCGCGACTTCGAACTCATGCAGCGCACTAATGAAGCGTTGACCGGTTCCACCGGCGAGTTTCGGGCAGCGTTCGCCGAAAGTTTGCCTAAGTTGCTCGAAATCGCCCGTACCCAGGCACGCGCTACCGGGCGTGACTTTGATTACCTCTTCGAATCGTTAGTGGTCGGGGTCAAACGATCCTCCAAGCTGTGGATTGATAACACGGGTATTGTGGTGGACAATGCCGCCGCGAACCGTAAGTTAGCGGCAGAGTTAGGCATTTCGGTCGAGCAGCTCACCGACCAGCAGAAGCAACTGGCACTGCTCAATGGGGTGCTTGAAATTGGGCAAGAGGCGATTGACCTCTACGGCAGCAAAACCAAGACTGCCGCCGAATATGCTGCCGGGTTTAGCGTGCGTATTCAGAACATGCTCGACCGGCTGGGCATAGCCATCTTGCCGTTCTATACCCTGCTATTACAGGTGGGGGATGCGCTGCTGGAAACCCTGATTTGGCCCATTGATAACTTGCTTATACCAGCCCTCTACGAGTTGAATAAAGCCATCTTTGGCCCGCTCAGCCAAGCGTTTTTGCAGTTCAAAAGCCTGCTGACGACCGCACTCGCGCCGCTGGCGACCTGGTTGCAATCCTGGCTACCACCAATCATCGCCTCCTTCCGGTTATTGGGGCAGGTCCTGGCCTGGTTGTTGATGATCGCGGGCAAGGTCTTCGCGGGCATCGTCAAGCAGGTTAACAAATTCTCCACATCCTTTTTCGCCAAATTGGACCCGCAGAAATTCTTCGAAGGCGGCGCGCGCATCATTGGTGCGCTGGCGGAAGGATTCCTGTGGGCGGCCAATAACATCCTGCTGCCGGCAGTTATCGCCATCGCCACGCTGGTCGCCGACTTCCTGGTGGGCTTCTCCCCACCGAAAAAGGGACCGTTATCGGCGATTGATAAAGGCGGACAAAACGTGATGCTGGCCTGGCTGGACGGATTGACCGGTGTGGGATTGGAACCGGTCGAGGCGGTGGCAGAGCAGGTCAACCAGGCGCTGGGAGATATCGGCACCTTCTCGGCGGAACAGATCGAATCCCGCTTGTTGGTGTTGGACGATGCGTTGCAGCCCTTTATCGACAACCTGGAGATTGCTAAGGCTAAATTCGAGGCGATTGTTACGCCCCTCGAGCAAATTTTAGGCATCGTAGATCGCCGCCTGGACAAGGCGTTGGAAGGCTTTTTCAAGGGACAGGTGAGTGAAGAAGTCGTGCGGTCCTTGGACCGGCAGCGGGAAGCCGTGCAAGACCGAATTGACGCTGCCCAGGGCATGACCGACCAGGCGGCAACCCAGCTCGCTCTGGCGCAATCTCAACAGGCCGTCGAACGCGCGCTGCTTGAAATCCAACGGCGACGCTTGACGGCTACTGACGAAGAAGATGCCGCACTGGCACAGCTGGCCGAAAAATTGAAGAAGGGCAGCGGCGACAACCTGGAGGAAATCCTAAGCGGTGGCCTCGGTGATCTGGGCGGCTTAGGCTTGACCGATCCCCTGGCCGAATTCCTTGGTATTGACGAGTCTGCTGTTGCCAGTTCAATGGATGGGATCAAGGACGCGTTTAAAGAAGGTTTTGGAAGCGAGGGGTTAGCTGCCCTGAAAACCTTCAAGAATAAAACCGGTGATCTAAAAGACCAGCTAGACCGGATTAGTGGATCATCCGGAGCCAAGAAAATCAAGAAATTCTTCCAGTCCATCATCGACGGCGCGAATAATTTGGCGGATAAGTTCAATGGGTTTATCGGCAAATTTGAACCGGCGTGGAATACGTTTGCTGGTCTCTTCGACGACGTTGACCCCAAACTCATTGAGAGCATCGCGGCGGCGCTGCTGCTGCTCGTCGCCCCGACCATTATTTCGGGCATGATCTCCGTCGCGGTCTCGGCGATGGGTATGACGGCAGGTTTGCTGCTAATGACCGCCGGGTCTGTCATCACTGGTGTCACCGCCTTAGGTGGGGCATTGTTAGGGTTGGCTGCTGCTGCTTTGCCGCTGTTGCTGCTTGCCGGGGTGATCTATGCCGCCAAGACCAACTTCGGCGGCTTCCGTACAGCGCTCGACCAGGTCAAGGAAGGGCTGGATGAAGGCGATTGGCGGAAAACAGCGGACGGTGTGCTGGATGCTGTCACGGCGATACCTAAAGGGCTGGCCCAAGCCGCGCTAGATTTTGCGGGGATTGATGCTGATGTGCAAAAAGGCCTGGATACCTGGCCGGGCATTTTCGACAATCTGAGAAAAAGCATCACCGCGCTGCCGGGGTTCATCAACGACAAACTCGGTGGCGTACCTGGCGATATCTGGGACGCGCTGGTTGCACCGTTTGTAGATGCCGTCAAAGGTGTCACCAACCTGATTTTTGGTGGTGAAGGGCGCGACGTGGATGCATCGTTGAAAAGTATTTTGGAGGGCATCGTGGTTGGTGTCGCATTATGGCTGTTTGGGCTACCCGCCGCGTTGTTGTTGGTGCTGTATAAGGTGTTTGAGGATGAGATTAACCACATCCTCGATAAGATATTTGGTGAGGAAAATGCAGATTCGTTACGAAGTCAGCTATCTAGCCTACCGGACAAAATCGCTGAATGGTTAATTAGATTAGGGGACCAATTGAAGAAGCACCTACTCAAGCCGTTTGAGGACGTGATTACCTCTATCTTAGGCAAATTAGGTGAAATCGGTAACAAGGTAATAGAGTTACTTGGCTTAGGAGGTGATGGTAATTCAGAGGGGGGACATTCACCATTTGGACCCGGCGGAGCACCCTGGCGAAATACTCAAGGCGGGGCCAAAGGAGCGACTGTTCGTCCCAATGAACTGTGGGTGGTTGGTGAAGAAGGCTGGGAGTTCTTCCGCCCGAACGTCGGTGGAGAAGTCATCCCGCATAATCAGTCCACCGCCATGCTGCGCCAGATGCGGCAGATCACGCGTGCACCGAGTGCGCTTATGGGTCTGATGAGCGGCCCGACGGCCAATGTGCAGTATGCGCCCAGCACCTCGTCGGCGAACTATAACAACACGAGCAACGACAATCGCCAGACGACGAACAACTTTAACGTGCGCGGCCAGCAGTCCATGCGGCTGGCACAGATGCAAGCAAAGGCCTGGTCATGACCACCCGTTTATACCAGCTCGCATTCCGCGATACAGACGGCGATTTAGTTACCGTCATGGATCTGACCGGCGCGATGAAGATGCGCTACTCGTTGGCCGTCAATTCGTTTGGCTTGTTTTTGCTTACCCTGCCGTCTGACCTGGCCAAGCCGGTCATGGGAATGTTGGATGGTGCGGTGCAGGTGATCTGGACAGATGAACCGGGCCAGAATGTGGTCGATGGCACCTATCTTTTGCGTTACAAGGGATATTTGGGGCAGGGGCGCACCGATATTTACACCATCGCGGGCTATGGACCTGAGCATATGCTATGGCGGAATATCTTTTTGAGCGAGGACGATCCGGCAGAAGCAAATGGGTTCAGTACCAAAAGCGATCCGGCTGATACGCTGATTCGCGAGGTTGTTTACGAACAGTTCATTAACCCGGCTGTCAATACCAGTCGAGTTAAAACCGGCCTGACGGCACCGGCGGCAGCAGGTACCTATGATACCGCCGCGTTTCGCGAAGAATCCAGCGATGCCAAGGTTTTGGCCCTGATCAAGAAGATAGCCGATGCACGCGGAGTGGATTTCTGGGTTGATTACGACGAATCTGGCCCGACAATGACCTTCCAGACCGGAACCATCGGCACCGACCGGCGCAAAAGTACCAACGAACCATTAGCACAGCCTTATGTCTATTTCAGCTCACAGTTGGGCAACCTGGATGAGCCGGAACTGATTATCGACCGTCGCAACGAACAGAATCACGTGTATGTGTTCGGGCAAGGCCCGGCGGGCACACGCTTGGCTTATGACAAAGTAGGAGAAGGGGCAACGGACTCCCCCTGGAATGATATTGAGTTTGGCGTGCAGGCCAAAAACACAAAGACCCTTGATGACTGGTATATCGAGGCCGACGCCGCCCTCAATGCTGAGCGGGCTAAACTGACCGGGTTCACGTTCCGTCCGCAGCGCGGCACCCAGTTGGCACGGTATGGCCGGGACTGGTTCCTGGGTGATCTAGTTACCGCAGCCTATCAGGATACTGAGGTAGAAGTGCGCGTAAAAGGGGTGACCGTGGATGTTACCGCTGACAGCGAAGAAATCGAACCCGAGATGGAGCTGATCACATGACCGAAGACCGAACGCAAGAACAGGATTTCAACCGTATGTGGTCGGAGCTACAAAAACCTGTTCAAGAGCTTAAGCAGCAAATCGCAAATCTATCTCGGCAAACCGCGCGCTCTGAGGTTGCGGGAGCTTTTGAGGTTGTCTCCGCCTTGCCGAGTGCAGGCAAAGCAGGACGTGTTCTTTATCTAAATTCGGATGACAAACCGTATTATGACAATGGGTCTGATTGGATTTCATTTTCCATATTGCCAAAACGCGCTGAAATGTGGCACATGGACTCGAACATCGTGTCTGGAAATGGATTGACGCATAGTGTTTATTCTACCCAGTTGTTTAATACAGCGTCATTCCAAGGATCACCGTCAGATGGGGATTCATTTACACATTCCTGTGTTCTTGCGGCGGGCACCTATACGCTGTACTTACTGGGTCGGAGTGGCGCAGATCGAGGAATAATCGACTGGGCTATCAACGGGTCAACAGTTGCAAGTGGACAAGACTGGTACAGCGCAGGTACTACGGACAATGTTCAAAAAACTGTAACCAACCTTTCGATCCCTGCTGGCTTAGTAGCCCTGAAAGGCACGATCAATGGCAAGAATGCCAGTTCGAGCAATTACTATATGCCATTAACTCGTATGGTTCTGAAGCAAGCATCGGACTAGATCATGTCCTACTATGAAATTGGTGAAGTTGAGCAAATCATTACCCCTGACGGCGAAGTCTACTCTCTGGAAGATGGCGCGATGCGCGCCATTACGCAAATTGGGGGTAGGGGGATGCCTGGGGTGGAGTACGATAATTTTCGAGGCTATCAGCAGCCCTACCCGGTCGTGACCGGCTGGACGCTTGAGCCGCGATCCGTCACGCTCAAGTTGGTCCTGAATGCGACTTCGCGCGAAGATTACTGGCTGCACCGCTCCGAACTCATCCAGGCTCTGCGTTTTAACCGAGGCGGGCCATTTACGTTGCGTCATATACGTGCCGACGGTACCCGGCGCGATCTGTACTGTCTACCCGAATCCTCCCCGGTGTTCCCAGAGGACGTGACGGGCTGGGATAGCTATGAATTGGAAATCAGCCTGGTCGCGTTTGATCCGCTGTTCAAGGACACGGAACTGACGCAGCATACTACGACATTTAACTTGATCGACGAGCTGGTCTTCCCGATTACATTTCCGATCATGTTCAAGCCAGAGACATATTCGGGCAACATCGAGATCACCTATACCGGCACGTTTGTCGCCTATCCAGTGATTGAGATTTCGGGTCCATATTCGACCCTTAGTTTGACGCACTTGCAAACGCAAGCCTATCTGGGCTTGACCGTTGCCATTGAGACCGGGGAAACGCGCATTATCGATCTGACGCCGCGCGAGCAATCTATAACGGATGGTACCGACAACTCAGACAACGACAAATTTGGCGAATTGGAGATGCCGGAGAGCAACCTGATCACCTTCAATTTGCGCCCCAAAGGCACCGCCTGGCGCAATAGTCCATTTGCGGGAGTCGCCGGTGGCCTGAATCAGATTTGGCTCCAGGCGACAGGAATTTCGGATGACACGCAGATTTCGTTTAGGTACCGCCAGCAGTATTTAGACCTGGCATAAAGAGAGTACGTTATGACAATCATTTCCAGGCCCTGGGGCGGATCGACAACTGGCGACTCTGGGCCATACTCTGATAGCGATTGGGCTTCTCTGTACGCGGGGTTACTAAGTGGTATAGAAGATAAACGCGGTGTGATGATCAGCACGGAACACGCAGGTTTCGCTGTGTCTGAAAAATCTGGCGGCGCTAACATGAGCGTTGACGTGACAGCAGGTGAGGCTATCGTGTCCGGTCGCTGGGTTCAGAGTGATGCCGTGTCCAATGTGGCCATTGGCGCGGCTGATCCAACCCTTAATCGATGGGATGTGGTAGTGCTCCGCACGGATGCGACCAATCAGGTAGCGACCGTTGCCGTGGTGGCCGGGACGGCTGCCGCTTCGCCGTCGGTGCCCGGCATCGATACAACGGGATCGCCGTATTTTGAAATCCCGCTAGCCCGTGTATATGTGGGCGCAGCGGTTTCAAGCATCACGGATTCGGTAATCACCGACGTGCGCAGCGCGGCGCACATTCCGCTGCGAATCTATGCAGAGGTAACCAATAAGAGTGGCGGCGAATTGCTCCCTGGCGAGGTGGTAGTTTGGGACAATACCAACGCGCAGGCGGTGACCACAACAACCACGCAAGACAATCCAATGGTGGCCGGAGTGGTAGCCGACATTATTGCCAATAACGCTGAAGGACGGATTTGTATCAAAGGTGTCATGCCGGTACAAGTCGCTGCCGCTGTAGGGATTGGGAACGGACTGGTTACGTCAACCACAGCCAAAAAGGCCACTATCCAGGGGAGTAGCGTGTTTGCCCGTGCCCTTGAATCTAGCGCCGGGGCCGACATTATCACCGCGTTAGTTAATGCGAAAGCTGTTTACCCTCAGGATGATCAGGTGATACTTGATCTATCGAGCACGTCCCCCACATCTACGGACACGTGGGAAGACATAACTGGCGCGACTCTAACAATAACTACTTCAGGCGGCGATGTTGAGGTTTCGGCTACTTTGTCAGTCTATCAAACTTCAGGCTCAACGCACGATTGCCTGTCAACTTTCTCTATCGACGGAACGCCCTACGCTGGTGGAATCGGCGGAGGCTGGTTTGGGGCAGCGTCGTTAGCCAACAACGCGGCGGGAATGATTAGTTTCGGACCAGTGCGGGTATCCCTCGCACCTGGATCACACACGTTCAAGCTGCGCTGGTGGGGCCATACTTCAATGACCTCTTTGCCGTCTACTATGACTGTGTTCAAAGTCCATGAGGTCATCGACTGATGGCTCGTTTTCTGGCGCTCCTATTGCTTATTTTGGCTATCGCCAAAGGAGCGTTTGCCGATTCGTCAAACGACGAAGTTCCGCCCGTTGAAGTGCATATCCAGTTGCCGGATGGAACACTAAACATGTATAGCTGCTGGCCTAAATTACCCAATTCCGAATCGGACGGAATGACCGTTTACATCAATAACATCTACGGGATCGCGATCTATGACTGTGAATGGGATGGGGAAATCTATATTTGGCCAATTCCGCCTCGTCAGGAGGCCAGAGCCTTGTTAATAGACAGGGAGAACCACCGATGAGCCATTCATACCAAGGGCTGACCCGCCGTGTACTGCACTGGGGCGGGAATGATGCGCTGACATTTCTGCTCGACGTCGTGTTCGCCGACTACGCCGACGATGCTGCTCCGATTACATCGCCAATTGTTGGTCGTGTTGGCGAATTGGCAATTACCGACACGGGCAATTTGCTGTCTATTACTTCAGGTGTGTTGGTCGCATCGTCCAATCCTGGTTTCAATGAGGGGTTTGGGAAATTTACTTCATCCCACGTTCCCACTGCTGGCGATGCCATCTACGCTGCGCGTAGTGGCTCATTAGCCGCAGTGTTTGCTGCCGCCTATTACGACGCCAGCGGCGGTAACAATGTTCGTGATAATCTTGCTGTGCTTTTCGATGGCACTGGATGGCGAGCCTACTTTGGTCTCTCATCCGATCTGGTTAGTGCTGGACTCAACCAAACGCCTGTCGAAGTTGTCTTGGTTGCACGTAATCCCGGTTATTATGCCTTTTTCCGTGACAGTGGTGGCGATTGGTATCTTGTTTGGGTTAATGACCATCAGGATTCTGATACTGCTGATCCTCTTGTTGCTGTTTTTCATCCGTCCACCACGGGGATCACAAAGGCGCGCGTCGCCGATCTACCGGCTAACGGCTATACCATCTTTGGTTCGAGTTATGGCTATGCCAAAGTCAACGCCTCACCAGGGGTGAGTGGTACCGAGTACAGCGCGTTGGCCGACGCGCACATTCGGCAGACGATCACTGCACCATCGTCCCTGGCGGGCGAAGCGGGAATCAAATTCCGCAAACAGGATGCCAATAACTATTGGTATGCCTATTTCGACAGTGCGGGGGCCTTCAAGCTCGACAAATACGTGAGCGGCTCACCAGATGGCAGTAGTCCCTATATCAATGTCGCGGGCGTGATTGCTGCCGGAGAAACGGGCACGATTTATCCCATTTTCAACGGGACGAACATCGACATCTATACCATCATCTCCGGTGCCGCTCCAAACAAACAAGGTGGAACCATCACCGACAGCAGCTATACAGCACAATCGGTGTGTGAGCCATACGCGACGGCAGCCTGGGTTAGCGGCGGCGGCTCACTCGGTAGACTGGAGGCGTATGCCTACACCGTATCAGACGAGGCAACCGGGGAAGCCCTGGCGGCCCTAAACGCATTATCGACTTAACCATAAGGAGCATAACGAAATGGCTACTATCTTGAATATCGACAGCAACAATGCGAACGGCGTGAAGGTATTGAATGCAATCAATCAGATTCGCGAAGGTTTGGGGACGCTGGTCGAACTGAATGGCCTCCGTGCCAATGCGATTGGTGTCGGCACCTCGGAAATGGAAGGCACATTTGGCGTCGATACCGGCGAGGGTCAGGCGCTGAGCGACCGCTGGGGAGCGTTGATTGCTGCGTTCCAGGACGCAGGGAACACGGAATACCAAAAGCTTCGCGACTTCATCGACGCTGTTACGTACAGCTAACAACCTCCGCCCAGCGCGTGAAGGGCCACGCGCCAGGCGGATTGATCGCATTATAACACGGCCCGGCTGAATAGGAGCAGCTCGGAACATGGATGGACACATCGCAGAAATCGCAATAGCAGTCTTCACGTTAGTTAACAGCATTGTGCTGTTGCTCGGACGGCGCAATCAACAACACATGCAGCTGCGCCTGGCGGAGATCGAAACACGCGGCCAGGATGCCAAGCTCGACGGCGAGAATGTCAACACGGCATTATCACTCGTCGCGACGGTGGTCGCGGCCTTCGAGTCGTTTAAGACGTTCCAGGAAAAGCTGGTCGAGCGAGTTGATGTCAAGCACGACGAGACACAAAAGGTCGTCGCCGGTGCTGCACAAGAGAATCGCCTGGCGCACCAGGTGCAGCTTGACCGGTTTGACCAGGCGGCCTCGACAATGGCCAGTGTGACCAAGCGCCGTGATGGCCAATATAGCGAAATAATCAAACGCCTGGATAAGCAAAATAGCCAGATCGAGGTGCTGAGCAAAAAAATCAGCTTAGCTTCCATCCAGACCGAGATTCGTGGCGACATCATTAAGCTTGTCCAGTTAACTACCGACATCAGCGACGGCGTAAAAATGCTGCTGCCGCGTGCTGATGAGCCAGGCGAAGCAA
This sequence comes from uncultured Anaerolineales bacterium, assembly GCA_964439175.1. Classification (GTDB taxonomy): domain Bacteria; phylum Chloroflexota; class Anaerolineae; order 4572-78; family NAK82; genus CAYTNQ01. The sequence goes on from CAYTNQ010000013.1 coordinate 38,667, forward strand.
AGCAGCCAGAGCCGGAGCCGTCGGTGAATGCGCCGACTCCCGGCGAAGGAACTAATTCGTAAACAGAGCTATCTGGAAACCGTTACCAGATAGCCCAATCTATAAGGAGCAAAATCATGATCGGAACTACGCAACTCATTATTGTTGTGATTGGCCTGGTATCTTCCGTTGCCCTGATCGTCATGGAACGCATGAATGCCAGCCGGAAGATTGAGATCGAGATGCTGCTGAACGGCGCGGCTAATCAGGCAGATCGCATTCTAGCAGGTTTTGGTGACCGGCTACGGCCTATTTACGAAATCGCCGCGACCGCCGAATCGTTGATCGACGAAGAGACCGACCTGGCCGTGCGGGAACTACCGCCGGAGGTGATTGAAGCCGCACAAACGATTGTGAATTTCACTAAGCGGTTCACCGACGGCGAGCCGCCTGCACCTGCGCCCGAAGTGGTCGACACGTCGCCGGTGGTCGGAGAGCTGCGCCAATGACGCGCTGCCGCCGGTTCGGCGCATTGGTGCTGCTGTTCGTTGTTGGATTAGCCTGCGTCTTCATCAATGGCATCGGTTCCGTTGTTGTCACCAATGCCCAGGATAATGGCGAGTCAACAAGCACGCCCACGCCTGTTTGCAGCAACATCTATTGGGACGGTCACGGCGAGCCATGTATGACAGCAACGCCCACACCAACCAATACGCCATCACCGACGATCACGCCATCCGTGACCAACACACCACCGGCGGAAGATACGCCGACTGTGGAGCCGGGAGGCACGCCTGAGCCAACTGCGCCGGGGCCGACTGAAGTACCGCTGTTTGGCTGCCAGCTCCGCGCGTTGTCTACGATCAACATCCGCGCCGGACATGGGACGCAATACCCGGTGCTAGGTTCCTGGACTACTGACGACCGGGACCCGCGCGAGTTCGTTGAGTTCTACGATGAGGATCGGGATTACTTGTGGGGCAAGGGAACCGACGGCGGATGGACCGTGATCTACGATAAGCCCGCTGCGAGCTGGTGGGCAGCCGGTACAGTCGCGGCTTGGGCACGATGCCCGGATGTTCCCGGCTGGCCAGCGGGGCAAGAGCCACCGCAGCCGTTCGCCCGCAAAATCGCAGATGGCCCGCATATCAACATGGGCAAGGGGGGATCGGAGCCGGTGCAGTATGCCAGCCGATACAGCGCTGCTAAATGTGTCTTTCCAGCGCTCAACATATGTCTGTATATCAAAGCCGCGAACCCGGATGCCTGGATCGTTGCGCGCTTGGTGACCGATTCAATCGCGCTCGACAACAATTACGATGTGGATGCCGTCTGGAATGTCGTCCAGGCGGCAATTCCTGCCGGGGTTGACGCGTTTGAGCTTGAAAACGAACACCCGCCCCAAACAGAGGACCAATGGCGTCGTTGGAGCCAATTCAGCATCGATTTCGCCCAGCGGTTGGCTGATGAGAAAAACATGCAGTATCTCGCGTTCTCATTTGGTCCAGGCTGGCCCGATTACGATCATTACACCTACATCGTGCCCTATCTGCGCTGGGTGGCCGAGCACCCACTGCCGGATGGCCGTTATCACGGTGTGGCCTCGCACGCGGCTCCCTACGCGCCCTGGTCGCGCCCTGATATGCCCTGGGTGAACGACTGGCACATCGCCGGGCGGGTCTATGCTGCCCGCGAGGTGATGTGGGTGTTTGACGGCTTTGATCTAGCGACGTGGCCGGGCGTATGGGCGATTACGGAGATCGGGCTAAGTGACGGCTATAGCGGGAATTGGGACGCGAAATATACCTGCGATGAATTGGCCAGCGCCTATCGCGAAACGCTGCGAGTATATAAGGAGAACGGCTATCCTCACGTTCTCCTGTGGTGGAATTTTGGCGACGTCGGAGGTGGCTGGACAAGTGATCATGCGTGTGCGAGCGCATTGTGGAGATAAACCCTCCTACTCCTTTTTATTGATCTACTTCCGCGATCCCCCTGGCGGCGGATAATTATCGGTCCACTTCTGGCCGGTCTCCGCTGCGTGCTGCTTGAGCAACGCCCGGATGAAGTCACTCTGCCCCACCTGGATATCTAATCCCAAACTCTTGCTTATCCCCGCCTCGAAGGCGGCGATCAGGCGGTCCAGATCGGCGGCTTGGGCTTCGGTCAAATACAGTGTCTTGCGAATAATAGTCGTGCGTGCCATGTGATTTTCTCCTGGGAAAATAAGGGCGGGTCACCCCCCGCCCTGTCTCATGTTATTCGGCGATAAAAGCGAAGCGCACGTCGATATGCGGGTCGCGAGCAGCTGCCGCGTGGTGGCGCTGGATTACGTGCGCTTTGGTATAGCGGGTGAGCTTGGCCAGGTTGGCCTCGGTCATGATACTGCTGCCGGCGTATCCGCAGCGGATCGTGAAGCTGCCATCGCGGTGGCAGATCAGGGCGTCGTGCCAGATGCCCAGGCCGGCGAGCATGTTAAGTACCTGGTTGCGGCTGAGCGTGTCGTAAGTGGTATCCATCGTAATTTCATCCTTTCAAGGATTACGGGGCGGGTAGGACCCGCCCCGGTTGCCATCTAGTGGACGATGATGAGCAGCACTGCGTTCGGTTCCTGCTTGACGGTGACGAAGGGTTCAAAATCGTCGGGCAATACGAGTTCGACTTCGTGGGCATACAGCCGTCGCGCGCTCAGGTATACGCGCACGTAGCGGTCGGAAATCTGGTAGATGCCGAAGCCGCTGTTAAAAAGGTGCTCAGCCAGGTCGAGCGCGAGCTGGATGCGTAGTAGGTGAAACTCGCCATCTTCAAAGGCTTTGGCGGTCGTTTGCTTTTGATTCATTGTGTTAGTATCCTTTCTGGTATTGGCGAGGCCGCTTCCACCGGCCCCGCCGCGCGCCGTCTGATCCAGGCGGCGCTTCCTATTCCTCGTCGTCTTCGCTGTCTTCAAGCGCTTTGATCAATTCGGCTACGTTGTAGGGCTGGCTGCCCAGGTATTCGTGCTCGTCGCTGGCCGCCATCTTCAGTGTGGGGATGATGTAGGCTTCTGCGCCTGCCTCTATGCCGGTGCGGCGAATTGCTGCCCGGATCTGGTCGATGGCTTCGTAGAGTAAATCTTGGGCGTATTCCAGGTGGTCGATGCGTTCTTGTATTTCGTCGTTGCTCATCAAGTCCTTCTTTCTCTGAGGCGTGGGGGTCGTTCCCCTTCGCTCTAGCTTGATGACATGATACGTCAGGTGCCGTCACCTGGGATGAGCTGATGAGCTGGACATGTGTGAGCGGATGTGCACATCATGAAAAACGCCCCGCCGGTGTCCGGCGAGGCGTATTAATCGACTCAAGTGCGCGAATTTCGCAAATCAATCAAGCCAATCGAGGATTTCAGATAGATGCTTTTTGCATAAATGCACCGCGCCATCAAAACTGTTGCATAACCATGGGCTAAGTTCACTGGCGGCCTTGCCTTCAGGATCGTTATCTTGCCAGATAGTTACCACGTCCTGTATCGAGGTATCCCCGTTGGCCGAGCAGACACTACACAGCGTTCGCTCTGCCCTGATATCGATAGCATGTCCGGGAAAGCGCACTATGATTGATTTTTGTTTATCAGTGCTTGGCTCGCTCATTTGGCTAATCTCCCTTCGGCGCGTAGGCGCTCGATCAGCTCATCGTATTCTTTCAAGCGCTGATCTATCTCGTCGATGGCTTTACCTGGCCCGTTATCCCAGGCTTCCCCGATGAGTTCAGACATTCTATCTTCGTGAACAAACCAGAATTGATCGTCCGGCATCGGGATCAAATGCCCCTGGAGATAAATCGTCATGGTTTCCCAGGTGGGCATTCCTAATGGTAAGTGGCCGCGAATCACAGGAAACGGATCGGGAGGCGTGGCCTCTTTAAGGAATCGACGAAGCGCTGGGTGATAGACCAACCAGGTCTTATCGCCGAACGGACGTGAGTCGCGGCCTTGGGTTTCTTTGAGCTTGCTCATCGCCTTGGTTAGGGCCTCAAGGGATAATGGCGACGGCGAGGCGCTGCTAATGGTGCTGGGGTTGGGGTTGATGTAGCTGCTCTCAAAGCTGCTGGATAGATGCGCGTTGAGCTTTTGCATCATTTCGTGGGAGATCGGTGTATCAGCATCGCCTTTTGCGTGCGATATTCCAAGTCTCTTTTTCTGATATTTGAATTCGTTCATCGGGTGTTCTCGCTTTCATTACTATGCCGCGCAGAAGACTTCTTCACCACGATGACGGCAGTTCCTGTTTCAGCCGCCAGGCGCTCAGCCTCAGCCAGGGCATCGCCGATCGCGCGTAGTTGTTGGTTCTCACCTTGCAATTGCTCGTTTTCTTTCCGTAGGACTTTCACTTCATCATACAGCAAATGCATTCGATATACCGCGTTGAGAGGCTGCTCATGTCTATCAAGCTTTTGAACGCCCAGCATGTCCAGTAGGTGGGCGATATTCTGGTACATATTCCGGTAGTTGTAATCAGCCATTGCGCTCACGTAAGTATCGCTCAGTCTCCGAGTATAGGTACCCTGAGCCAAAAATCATTACCACAAATGCAGTAAGGATTAGAGGACAGACGAGAAAAATCACCGCAAACCCAATCGCTACTACTGTCCGAACAACCGTCAAATTGTTCATCAATCGTCCTCGTTTGGATCGAACCGACCGAGAGTCTCCTCGTCCCATTCATGCTGACTGATTTGCTGCTTGATATCCTCATAGGATACGCCCTGGCTGGTCTTGGATGTCTGCACCGATTGAACAGAGTCAAGCTGAGAACGCAGGTGGTCGACTTCATCCAGTAATTGTTTCACGATTTGCGGAGCAGCCGCAATGAACCGGGCATCAGCTTTTGTGAAGCATGAATAATCACCGTAGTCAACAAACGCCGGTCCATGTATCCACCATGCGCCGCCCTCGGTTAGGTCTTCTGGATCGAGTTCGGGAAACTCCTGCACTTCATGATCGAACGCGACCCATTTTGCTTGCGAAATCGTTTTCAGCATTTCAATGATTTGATCGTGGGTATATGGCATTATTCCCTCTCGCTTTCATTGTCTGTTAACAGTGTGCGCAGCTCGTGTTGCAGCGCATTGATCTGCGCCCGAATCTCAGCGGCGCGTTCGTAAACAGAGCCGTCGAGCTGAATATCTTCGAGAAGCTCGCTGGGAGACAAACTTAACGCGGCAGAGAGCACAAGCAGGGTGTTTATCGTCAGGTTTTGTCTCCCGGCTTCGATATTGGTAATCGACGTGCGCTGCTTGCCGACAATCTTGGCCAGCTGCTCCTGCGTTAGTCCTAATTCGTTCCGACGGCTCGCGATGCGGTCGCCGATCACTTTCATGGGATTAGTCATCATTTGTTTCCTTATACCAATCATCAATGCCATCATACCAACCGCGCATGAAGTCTGACCAAGCGTATTTGTAGTCCTGTTTTTCGGCCAACGAGGGCGTTAAATTGCCGTGTCCCGCACGCCATGCTGCACCCTGCGCTCGACCGTAAGCCATGTGGTAGACATCTTCGGCCCAGATGGGCTTGGTGTAGCGCCTGCGTTTAATGCGCGGCATCACTCATCACCCTCTGCCGCATTACCTGCTATCTCATTCAACTGAAAGCAGTGCTCGTGGACATTGATATACTCCGCCATCGACGGCAGAATCAGCGCCATCGTCACATTATCCGGGATAAGTTCGTATCGAATGTGCACAATCTCGTCCCAGGTAGGGTATCGCTTGGGGTGTGCGATACTGAGGTGATGCTTCCCGCCATCGTCGATGCCCAGGAAAATCTGGACGCGCCCCATCATGTAGACGGTGAAATCGCGTTCCAGTTGCCCCAAAGCTTGAAACATCAACAGCGAATCCGGCGTGGACCGTTTTTCGATCTTCGGGAAATTCCGGCGCGTGGCCGTTGGTTTCCGTTGCATCTGAATGACTGGGGCCTTTTTACTCATCGTCGCCCCTTTCGTCGATATAGGTCACCTGGGCAGCCAACATGCGGAGAATCCCCTGGCCGCGCTTATCCATCGACCAATTCCCGCTTTCATTCTGGTGAATGCAGTCTGAACCACCCTTGAACAGGAACAGGTCGAGCCAGGCCTTCGCCGACTCCAACGACGTCAACAGCCACCAGTCACCGTTGCCGTCGATGCGCAGCGGGATTACATATCCCGACGGCACGTGCGTGACGCAGAACTGCTCGACGTCGACGCCAGCACCTGTCACGACATTGTGAATCGCAAAGTCTCCCCGCCGCTCCAGCGGCGTGATGGCGCACGTGCCGTCTACGGTCTTGATAAAGATATCGGTCATTGATCGCCCTCGCTTTTCGTGCCGGGGCGAGATAGAGACGAGTCAGCAGAGCCTTCGAGTAAATCGTCCAATCTAACCAGCCTGCACGGGTCATACCTATGTGTATCGCCTAATTCAGCCAGGGCAATTTGCAACTCATCAGGCTCGACTTCCAAAATAAGTCGCAATGCATTAAGCCTGATTGCCAGGTAACCATAATTGCGCAGTTCGATAATGCGTAATTGCAGTTCAGCTTGTTGCATAGTTAACTCCTTTAACCTTCGCGCGTATCCTCTTTGTATTGGACAATGCCAATTAGCACGGCGATTCCGCACTGCTCGTATTCGTCATTGTCTGCGCACACGTGAATAATCGCACGTGAACCCACTTCAGCATTAAGCAGGATGTTCCCCGCTATTTGTTGCGCCGAAAAGTCTCGGACGTTTTGCGTGGTTTGGCGTATTTCTTCCCCGCACATTTGGCACTGAAAAACTCGAATTATTTCAGCCATTGGCATAGTTTTTTACCTCTTTCTATTAGCTCACCAGGTGAGCATGATTATTAGCTAGCGCAGTACTTTGATAAATAAGGTGAACGACGTGTATTGCTCCAAACCATTACCGCCTGGATATGGATCGAAGGCGAGCGTTCCGCCGGACAGGATTACCGAGTGATCAAAATCTCCACGTGGCGACGGCCCACTGGCAATATACAGCCCTTGAAGATCGGCGAAGAATTTACCCGGCCAAACCTCTATGGGCTGAACGCCGAAACGGTCCACCATGAAGATGGTAAAGCGGTCATACCAGTCTGATCGATTACCGAAGACGGGAATATCTTCAAGCGCGATGTCGAACAGCGATGCAATGCACGCCTGCAGGCAGTTGCCTTCCCCTATACCGAATTTAGTTTGATGAACTGGCTTCATGACTACCTTTTATTAGCGTTTCGGCGTCAGATCAGGGCGTGGCTCAAAGCCTGCTTCCCACGCTCTGTTTTGACACTCTTTTTCATCGCACATGAAGATGCGCGTATTGCCCAGAGTCCAACGCGGCATCGGGTGGAATACCCGGTCACAGAACTGGCACTCTTCCAGACCATGCCAGGGCTTGGGGACGATGGTGCAATCCTCGGACTCCTCGCCACCTGGTAACAGCAAGAATTGCAGCGTAACGCCAAGCGCCTGAGCCAGGCGTACCATGACGACACCGGCGGGCCGCTTTTGCCCAGTCTCGATCATGGCGATCACCTCAGCGGGCAGCCCAGTGCTGATTGCCAAATGGTGGATAGCTAACCCTTGAGCTTCACGTGCCCGTTTCACATTCGGGCCAAATATATCGGGCTTCTTCAGCATGGTTTCTCCTCGTTATGTTCAATCGCTTTCGGCGGATGCTTCGGTCGCGACGGCGGGAACGGATTTAGCATATAAGCCCGGAGGCAGTTAGCAGCGACGTCGGCCCCGCTGCCCTGGGCGCGAATCTCGTCAGCGAGCTGTTCCCAGACCGCTGTCCGTGAATCCTCGGCAAGGCTCGAACCATCCGACGGCACGGCAATTTCCCGCACGATTTCCCGCTTAATCCACATGCGAATCAGATTAAACATAATCACCGCCCCAAGTCGCCCGTTCTGCCAGTTCAGGCGAACACGACCAATGCTCGCCAACAACAATCGCGCCGATCTGCTCGACGACGGCCATACACGCCTTGTCGGCCAGGTCTTCCCAATTCGCCGCGCGCTCGATGGCGAACATAAACGGCCCGGTCTCGATATACCGCGCCACGACGCACCCGGCGATCTCGACCAAGATAAAGACTAAGTTGTGACTCGGAACGATAGGTGTTACCATGTACTACATCCTTTCGGCTACTGGCAGGGCGATGGCTTCGCGGGCATCGCCCTGCCAGGGTTAGGATATGAGGAGCGATCAGGGGCATCTGATCGCTCCTCGACTTTAGAGTCCGCTTTCGTCGCGCCAGGCAGCGAAAACGGGTGCATATAAAACGCGAACGTAGGTAATCCCGTTTTTGCAGATTACCTTTTTCCGTTCGGGATCATCCGGTATGTCTTCAATGCGATCAATCGCCTGGTATCCGTCGGGGCCGTCGACGTGACACACATAGCCTTCCGGATATTCCTCGACAATCGCCTGCAGGTCGGTTAGAAAATACAACTTGTCGTTTTCCATCGAAACCTTCCCTCCTATCTGGTAATGTTTCCAGATAACCTATGCGCGGCGCGGCCTTAACGAAAGAATCACCCCCAGGGTGATCCCGCACAGCATACCCAGCGCAAATGCTAAAACAAATGCCATCAGTTTCACCTCACTCGATATAACCGATTTCACGGTCGACGTCGTTGATCCACGCCGTGAGCCGCGCCCAGACCGACGCATCGTGCTCGACCTCACCTTCGGTCAGGATCGCCAGCAGACGGTTCGCCTGGGTGTAATCGAGCGGCGATTCGTCGGTGATCCGGTCGATGGTGTGTTCCCAGATCATGTCCCAGATTTGCTCCTCGATCTCCCAGGTGATGGATTCGGTCAGGCTGTCGACCAGGTTGTTTAGCTCTGGATGCGTCGTATCGTGATCGGCGATGGCTTCTTGAAGCTCGGCGAGTTTTCGGCGCGCGGCCTCGCGCTGCCCGCGCAGCGTCTTAGCCATCGCGACGGCAGCCTGGAGCTTGTCCAGCACATCCTGCGCCTGATTAACCAGCGCATTGGTGCTGTACTGGATATCGTCGAGGACCGCGTCCAGATGATCTCCGCCATTATGAAAGATGAAGTTCAGCCCTTGCTCGATCACGTCGGTATGGATCGTGAGGTCCGGGGGCACATTCGCGACCTGCTCCAGCGCGCCCAGGTCGTCATTGGCCTGAATGGTATCCGGCTGCTCGCTCATGATCCGCGCTCCTCATCGATGACCCGCTTGGCGTCGGCGATCCAGTCGCGCAGCGTATCCCACAATGCGTGATCCGTCGGCAGCTCTTCGCTGCCCAGGACCTTGACCAGGTCGATGGATTCTTCCTCGGTGAGCGGGGTCACGACGGTCAGCTCGTCAACGAGCCGTCCCCAGTCGTCGAAAGAGTAGGACAGCCAGTCCATATTCGCCTGCTCGACGATACTCCAGAACTCTTCAACTTCCGGCACGGAGGTATCCGCTTTCTCGACGGCGTGTTTGAATTCGGCCAGAGCAACCCGGAACTCGTCGCGCTGCTCGCGAAACGTTTTAGCCATGCTCACTGCGCCGTATAGCGACGTGCTCAACTGCTCGGCGGCGAGCAGTAGATCGGATGCACCGCCGTGAATGTCGTCGAGCGCGCCGGAATCCGCCCCTATACTGTGCAGGTAGTCCAGCGCATCAGCGACAGTGTTCGCGGCCACATGGGCCACATTTAGCGTAGCGGTCTGTGACTCGAATTCGATCAGCGCGGTTTCTTCCGCGTCCGGCAGAACAATGTTGTCAGGTTGATCGCTCACGATTCTGCCTCCTGCTGCCGCTGCTCACGTTCACGCTGTCGCGCCGCAGCAAAAACCTCCACCGCGACGGCTTCGGCCCGGTCGAGCCAGGATCGAAACTCGTCCCACAGTGCATGATCCTGTGGTACGGTTTCGTCGCGATCGGTGAGCAGATTGATCAGAGTCGCGATTTCGGTGTGCTCCAGCGGGGTGATATCGAAGGCAATGTTGGCCAGGTCTTCGTAAAACGCCATCTGGAGAAACTCGAACGCCGTCTGCTCCACGTATTCGTATAAGGACTCCACCGCCGGGTGCGACTGGTCGAAGTTTTCGACGGCTTCACGCAGCTCGTCGAACTCCTGGCGCACCGCATCCCGCTGCTCACGCGCCTTCTCCGCCAGCGCCTTGAGTGCGCCGGTGACCTGGGCGTACTGCTGGATCATGCCGGCTAGCGCGCCGACGTTGATCTGGACCTCTTCGAGGACACTCGCGTCAGCACCCTCGTCATACAGCGCGTCCAGGAGGTAGGACACATCATCAGCGCGCGCGATGGGATCGGCCATGCCACTGAGAATGCCGCCGAGGTTGGCGAGCTGCGTCGCCTCGTCGATGGTTGTGGTAGGTGTGTTATCCGTCATGGTGCCATGCTCCCTGGCGCATCTTGAATGGACGGGGTGAATGAGCGACAAAAGTATCGGTCGCGGCGGCCATCGCTTCCTGATTCAGTCGTGCAGTTTCGGCGTCAAAAGCAGCGGCGCGATCATCGTCGCCATCGGCATCGACCGGCTGGTTATGGATAATCTTGGCCGGCTTCGGAGTGCGCCGTGCCGAGCGAGGAACGTAGCGTTTGGGCGTCTGGCGGTCTGCCGGCGGCTGTTGATCGCGGATCATCCAGACGAGCAACGCGAACAGCAAGGCAATCAGCAGCGGCCAGGTGATTTTCAGTTTGAGCATCAGATTCTCCTTATGGTACAATTCAGGTGAGGCGACGGCATAGGTCGTCTCACGTTTGTATCTTAGCTATTCGGCCCGGAACCAGAAGAGGCCATTTACCTCGAAGGTCTCCGGGTCGAGCTTTGCATACTCCGCGCGGAATCCGTTCTCCAGTGGGGCCACGTCATCCTGGGCCGTCTGTACCCATTCCCCTTGGCCGTTGGTCCCGACAAATGGCACCTGCATCAGATTCGAACGCAGCTGCTCCAGCTGCCGCTCCAGATGTTCTGCGCAGTTCTGCTCGTGCTGGGCCATCTGGATCACGAAGCCTTGTCGTTTCTTGATTTCACGAATGGATGTCATACGCCCATCCAGCTGGGCCTGCTGCCGGCGGATGAGTACCGCCTGACGCTGGATCGTGATGGCCATCTGCCGGATCGTGTCATCCTGCTGCTCGATGGAGTATTCTGCGCGCAGCAGATCGCCACGCAGCTCCTGGTTGGCCTCCCGCTGCCGGTCCAGCTCCGCCTTGCAGCGTTTCTGCCGATCCTGAAGTTCAGCAATCGCTTGCATAACGCCCTCGTCGCCCTCGATCTGAATGGCGTATGGCTCAATCGTCGAGATGGCCGGAATGATCATGGCTGCGCCATCGCTGCCGTGTCCGTTCTGCCGCGACAGGCAGTTCAGGCAGTAATCACTGCCTGGTATGGCATATTCATTGCAGTTGTGGGTTAAACACCGATTCACGATAGGTCTCCTTTGAAATAGCTATTAGCCGTCAGCTAAGAGCAAAACCATTTAAGCGGTCGCGGCGGCATTTTGCTGGGCCGCCAGCCGGTATTGATCACGTTCGACGGCGAGCGCTTTGATACGCTCGATCACGTTACCCTGGGTGATGCCCGCTTCTTCAAGCGCCTCGCGCACCAGGGCCATCCCCTTATCTTTTTCATTGCCATCGTTTTCCAGGCTGCGAACGCGGGTTACTGCATCCTGCAAATCCTTCTCAGCACGGAGTAGGGCGGCTGTATCTTTGGCGCGGTTGTGCTGCGAGTCGGCAAGTTGGCGTTCCAGGTCCTCTTTCTCGTCGCGAAGGACAGTGAGTTCAAGCTCGAAGTTCACGCAGGTCATGTCCAGGCAGTGACCGGCCAGCTTCAGCTTCGCGCGGTAGTCCAGCTCGCGGCGCACGCTCTGGCGGCGCTTCTTGAGCAGGCCTTCGATGGTGTGTTTGGCATAACGATGGTTGTGATTTGCGTCGCGGTAAGCGTCACGGGCGGTGTTACCACGTCCAAAATGAGCAACGATCTCCGATCCGTCATCCACATACAGCGTGAAGATTCGAAGGTCATCCTTGCGTTCAAGTCTGGCGACGGCCAGGCGTTCCGGTCCCGGTGTGCACCATTTGGTTGACGTTGTAAAACGGACAATGAAATTCGGTTGAACCATGTCGATACTCCTTTCGTGAGTTATTTGGACAAAGCAGCGAGAGCTGAATCCGACTTTTCGTTCCAGTTTTTGCCACGACGAATATATAGGACTTTGCCGCGACGATATGTTTCGATTAAGCCTTCGCCTACTGTTCGATCGGCGATATTCCAGATGGACTGAACGGCACGCCGCGCAATTACCTCATTGGCAAACGGAATGCGCAACGCCTCCTTGCGTGGCGTTTGCTCCAGGCGCAGCAGAATCTCTTCCATGAATATGAGCCAGAACCCGCGCTGGATGCGGTGTTTGCTACGCGCACGCTTCGGAATATCCGTGATTGGCACGCATTGGATCGCGCCGTACACTTCGCCGGGTTCGATCTCCGGCTCCGACTTCTCCGGTGCCCAGTTGGCCCGATAGAGTTCGGTTTTGTCGTTAGGGAGAGTACGGTAGGTCACGCCTGCACCTCCGCCTCGTCGTCTTCGACCTCGATTAGTTCAAGGTCCGATTCGAGCTTCGCTTCGACCATCTCCAGATACGGCTCGCCGGTTTCGGCGATCTGTGCGAGCGCGTCGTCGAAGGCCTCCAGGAAGCCGTCGAGATTGAACATCCACCGGCGCGCCATCATGATGGCCTGGCGCGTCTTGTCGATCTGCATCTCATCCAGCGTATGCCAGGTCTGGATCGACCGGATAACCCGGATGGCCTTGAACGTTTCGTCGAGGTCAAACAGCGCTTTCTCGAACTGCGCACGATGACCTAATGCCGTACTGTACTGCTGGGCGTGCTCGTCTGGCTGCGGCAAGGACGATGCACCGGCAGCCGGCTGCTGTTCGTCGCGGCCACGCGGTTCGTCAGCGCGCTCGACGACAGGCTCGCCGTCCTGGCCGGGGTCGGTGGACTCCGCAGTGCCGGACACTTCGACCAGCTCGTAATTCACCGTACCGCCGCCGGTCAAGCGCAGCTCGCCGAGGTCGACCAGTCGGGTGAGCAAATCACCCGCTTCAGCAGCGTTGGCGACGGCTGCCGGAGCCGCACGCTTGAGCCACGTCACGCTGATCTGCTCGCTGGGCAGCCGGTTGGCGATGGCCTGGCGCACGATATCCAGGCGTGTTTCGATGTCGGCGGCCTGACGGCGAGCCTGAATCTCTTCGTCTGATGGGGGATTGGGGTTGAGCTGGTAACGCGGCATGTCGCCGTTTTTGGTGGTTTTGATCAGCTTCCCATCCTGTGCCAGCAGGTCGAGCCAGTGGATCAGGTAGAGGATGTCGAGCTTTAACCCGGTGGCCGTGTGGATGGCATTGTTGATCTGTGTCGAGACCAGCGCTTCGTGACGAACGGCAGCGATCAGGGCGTCGCGGACGGCGGCTTTCTGATCCGCCGAGAGTTCGTCCGGCAGCGCCGGCTGTTCGCGGGTATCACCGGCGAGCTTGTACATCCGGCCATCCAGGTCAACCTCGCCATCGTCGATCATGGCGCGTGCAACTCGCAGGAACGCCTTCATGTTGATGCCGTCGGTGCGAGCGATGCGCGACAGGATGTTGTAGTGACGTGGGCCTTCGGTGAGCTGCTTGCGGAACCATTCGCGGGCATCAGCGTCGGGATCGGCGGGGTCACTCACACTGGCGGCAGGCCGCCGGGTGACCTCTGCCGTGACCGGGTCGATGTGATCGATCAGATCGTCGTTGGTGGAGGAATGATCCGCAGCGCCCGGTAGCTGGTACTTGCCATCATCCGTCTTCTCGACCTGTTCGCGCTTGACGAGCAGCTGCAATGCCTTCTGGAAATTCGAGCCGTGGTCGGTTGCGTAGACGTTCTCGCGCAGCTCGACGAATCCTTGTGGCTCGCCGTTGTCGAGGCAGCCGAGGATCGCATCCATCGACAAAGCCGTCATCAGGTACGCCTGAAGTTCGCGTAATGCTGTCTTGCGATTCTTTCCCGTCTCCTCGAGTTCGATCATCCGGCGCAGCTCGGCGGACGATTTATCGGTCAGGTAGCTCTGGAGCTGGCTAGTCGGATATGCCAGGGCAAGCTTGAGGCGATATTCGGGATCATCATTGCCGCCCGCATCACCGGCGGTATCCGGATTGCCCTCAACGACCTTGTACCGCGCGCCATCCTTGACGATCTTCTGCTGGCCGAACAACGTATCCAGCGCGCGGCGATAGGCGCGAATCTGCATCGAATCACCGGCATCGACAGCGAGTTGCTCGCGCAGTTCGTCATACAGCAGGCCGGCTGGCGGGAGCAGCGGGGGGATCAGGTCGGCGTAATCGTTCGAGAGAGCGATCATCTCGACGTCGCGTTCAGCGTTGATGCCACCGGTGGACATGGTGTACTGCTGGCCGTCGCGCTCGACGGTGCGTTCGGCGGGGATATCGTCGCCGTAGACCTCGCGGCGCAGCTTACCGACGAAGGGATGCGAGGTGCGCGTCGCCTCGGCGATCTTACGATCCGACCAGGTAGACCACTCGTCATCCTCGAGCAGTCGCATCACGGCGCGACGTTTGTCTTCGTCACTACGTGGCAGACCGTGCGTGGCGTTCGCGCCAACGCTGTACAAGACTGCATCGCGCTGGGTGCCCTGGCGGATGGTAGCGTCGATCTCATCCTGGCCGGCATCCTCAGCACCTTGAGTGCGGTGGAAACCATCGGCCAGCCAGTAATTACTGCCGTCGTGAAATACGTCGACGGGGGGCAGCTCTTCACCGCGCGAATACGCTTCGGCGTAGTTGCGGACCGTATCGGGATCAAGCGCAGCGCGTGGCTGTGTGCCACCGTCACGGCGGATCTGTGAAATGTTGAGGGACTTACGATTAGACATGACTAACTCCTCGATCAAGAAATGCTTGAACGTGGGAGTAGGTCATGTATATTGTGGCGGTCCAGCTCCGGGGAAGTGGAGCGCTTGGACCTACTCCCAATTATAACGGCTTCAATCGGTGCGGCAAACTGTTTATAGGCAGCCTCCTCTTTAGCGGTCCGGGAACAAGGTGTGATGCAGCACGCGCGCGACGGTATAATGCGAAACATTGAAGTGCTCGCCAATCTCGCGCTGCGACAGATCTGGGCGCTCCGCTTTGAATTCGCGAATCTCGCGGGCGAGTTCGAGCGTCATCACCGTCTTGCCGCGCTTCTTCCAGAGCGCGGTCTGGACGGCGCGGGCCTTAGCCGCGCGGTCGCGCTTTTTCTCAAGCGCTTCCATCAATTCATCGCGGGTCGGGACTGCGTTAGACATGAATTTTCCTTTCGTGAAATGATTGAGTTATTTGGCCCAGGCCAGCAGCTGCTGCCGGCACCATCGCTTCGCGCCCTGCACGTTGCTAAACGTGCTCGGCGCGGTGCGTTTCGGCTTCCGGTACCATTCAGTGCGGCCAGAGGGGTATGCGATATAGGCGAAGGCGGTGCCGCTGTCATTTTCGAGCACAACGGCTTTGCACGTGCCCGATGGCAGACCGTAAGTGAACTGCGTGATGCCGGTCTCGTAGAAGTTCAGGCCGGTGAGCTTTTTCCAGGTGAGGCGAATGGTCGCGGCGGATGTTGTCGTCATGATTGCTCATCCTCGGCGCCATCGCTGGCATAACGATCCTGCCAGTCCAGCCAGTCGGGATCATCGTTGGCCATGCCACCGGTATAAGCGGGGGCCGTATCAGGCGAGGTGATCGTCTGCGCATAGCGCGCGTTGAAGTCGGCAATTTCGCGGAGCAACTCGTCATCGTAAACAGTTGATTTAGGCTTAGGAGCCATTGGATTGCTCCAGGAGGGCAATTTCGGCGCGAATTTGCTGTACCTGGCGGTAAGCAATGTCGGCATAGGATTGCAGCTCGGCGGCACGTTCAGGAGTCTGGGCGTCGGCGGCCAGGGCCTCAAACGTGCTGACGTGGCGCTCGAACGTGGCGATCTGTGTGAGCTTATAGGTGATGATGGGATTTTGTGGTTGGGGATCGTTCATGATATGATGTGAGTACCTC